>JAIXSF010000336.1 GCA_027484835.1 Rhizobiaceae bacterium
AAGATCCCAACAATTTCGAAGGCTGGATGCGGCTTGTCCGCTCCTATGCCATGCTCAAGGACATGGACCGCGCCGAGGCAGCGCTGAAGGATGGGCTCAAGGCATTCCCGCCGGCAGGCTCCGAAGGCCAGCAGCTGATGGCCATGGCAAGGGAACTCGGCCTTGATGTCGAGGAGGTGAGCCAATGACCCGCAAACAGAAACGCCTGGCGGTAATTGGAGGCGGCATGGGGTTCATCCTGACCGCCGTGCTGCTGGTGATGTTCGCCTTCGGCCAGTCGATCGCCTATTTCTACGTGCCGGGCGATCTGGCCAAGGCCGACCTGCAGCCGGGCACCCGCATACGCCTGGGCGGGCTGGTTGAGGCGGGGTCCGTGGTGCGCGGTGAGGGCTCGACCATTACCTTCACGGTGACGGATACGCTGAGTGAACTGCCGGTGACCTATACCGGCATCCTGCCGGATCTGTTCCGCGAGGGGCAGGGGGTGGTGGCCGAAGGCCGGTTCGAGGGCATGGGGCAGATCTTCGTGGCCGATACCGTGCTCGCCAAGCATGACGAGACCTATATGCCGAAGGACGTTGCCGATCGTCTGAAGGCGCAAGGGGTGGAACTCAGCGGCAAGGAACAGATCCAATGATCATCGAGCTTGGCCATTATGCCCTCGTCCTGGCGCTCGCGACCAGCCTGATCATCTCCGTCTTGCCGGTGATCGGCGCACGGCGTGGCGACGCAGCGATGATGGCGGTCGCGACGACCGGCACCTATGCGATGTTCCTGCTGATCGCGTTTTCCTTCGCGGTCCTGACCTATGGCTATGTGGTTTCCGACTTCTCGGTGCAGAACGTCTATCAAAACTCCCATTCGCTCAAGCCGATCATCTACAAGATCTCCGGCGTCTGGGGGAACCACGAGGGATCGATGCTGCTCTGGGTGCTGATCCTGGCCTTCTTCAGCGCCATGGTCGCCTTCTTCGGCACCAATCTGCCCGATCGCCTGAAGTCCAATGTGCTGTCGGTCCAGGCCTGGATCACAACCGCCTTCACGCTGTTCATCCTCCTGACCTCGAACCCCTTCATCCGCCTCTCGCCGATCCCGGCAGAGGGCCAGGACCTTAACCCGGTCCTGCAGGATATCGGCCTCGCCATCCATCCGCCGCTTCTCTATCTCGGTTATGTCGGCTTCTCCGTCTGCTTCTCCTTCGCCATTGCTGCATTGATGGACGGCCGGATCGACGCCGCCTGGGCCCGCTGGGTGCGCCCCTGGACGCTGGCTGCCTGGGTCTTTCTAACGGCCGGCATCTCGATGGGCTCCTATTGGGCCTATTACGAACTCGGCTGGGGCGGCTGGTGGTTCTGGGACCCGGTCGAAAACGCCTCCTTCATGCCCTGGCTGGCGGGCACGGCACTCCTGCACTCCGCACTTGTGATGGAAAAGCGCGATGCGCTGAAGATCTGGACGGTGCTGCTCGCGATCATCGCCTTCTCTCTGTCGCTGCTCGGCACCTTCCTCGTCCGCTCCGGCGTTCTGACCAGCGTGCATGCCTTTGCGACGGACCCGACCCGCGGTGTCTTTATTCTCGGCATCCTCGTGATCTTCATCGGCGGGGCGTTCACGCTCTTTGCGCTGCGTGCGCCGATGCTCAAGGCCGGCGGCCTTTTCCAGCCGATCTCGCGGGAAGGGGCACTTGTCCTCAACAACCTGATCCTCACCGTTTCCATGGCGTCCGTTCTGATCGGGACGCTCTATCCGCTGCTGCTGGAAACGCTGACGGGCGAGAAGATCTCGGTCGGCCCGCCCTTCTTCAACATCACCTTCGGGCTCTTGATGATCCCGCTTCTGCTGGCGGTGCCCTTCGGCCCCTTCCTTGCGTGGAAGCGCGGCGATGTGCTCGGTGCCCTGCAGCGCCTGTACGTGGCGGCAGCGCTCTCGCTCGTTCTCGGTCTTGGCCTCTGGTACATGCAGAACGGCGGGCCGGTGATGGCCGTCGCCGGGCTGGCGCTGGCCTTCTTCGTCATGGGCGGAGCGATCGCCGACCTCTGGTACCGCGCCGGTTTCGGCAAACATCCGCTGTCGACCGCCTGGAGCCGCCTGAAGGGTCTGCCGCGTTCGTCCTTCGGCACGGCGCTCGCCCATTTCGGGCTGGGCGTGACCGTGCTCGGCGTCGTGGCCGTCACCACCTTCGAGACCGAGACCGTGGTCGAGATGAAACCGGGCATGACGGCCGAGGCCGGCGGTTATGTCGTGACCTTCGATGGCATCCGTGCCGCGACCGGACCGAACTACACCGAGGACCAGGGGCACTTCACCATCCGCGAGGGCGGTGTCGAGGTGGCCGATGTCTGGTCGTCGAAGCGGCTCTACACGGCCCGCCAGATGCCGACGACGGAAGCGGGCATCGTCACCTTCGGCTTCAGCCAGCTCTATGTCTCGCTGGGCGACCCGATGGCGGATGGCGGCATCGTCGTTCGCATCTGGTGGAAGCCTTGGATCCTCTGCATCTGGTACGGCACGATCGTGATGATGGCGGGCGGTATCGTCTCGCTCTCTGACCGCCGACTGCGTGTTGGCGCGCCGAAGCGGGCGAAGGTTTCGGCAAAGCCGGTGCTGGAGGCTGCGGAGTAATGGCCTGGTTTCAGAAGATTGCCCGTCATCCCGGCCCTCTTCCCGCAGGCGGGGAGAGGGGACGGCAGCCCAGGCGCACGTTCTACACCGGGCCTGAGGGAACACGTCTGACGCTGCGGCGCCTCTTGCTGGTCCTTGCCATGCTATTGACGCCTTTCCACGCCTTTGCCGTGAACCCCGACGAGGTTCTGGCCGATCCGGCGCTCGAGCAAAGGGCACGCACGCTCTCGGCGGAACTGCGCTGCATGGTTTGCCAGAACCAGTCGATCGACGATTCCAACGCCGAGCTCGCCCGCGACCTGCGTCTGGTGGTCCGCGAACGGCTGGTCGGCGGTGACACCGACGAGCAGGTGCTCGACTACGTCGTGTCGCGCTACGGGGAGTTCGTGCTGTTGAAGCCGAGGCTCAGCATGCGCACGATCGCGCTCTGGGGTGCGCCGGCGGCGCTCGCGATCACCGGTCTGATCGTGGCCGTCGTCTACACGCGCCGCCGGGCTTTGCAGCCGGTGGCGAAGCTGTCGCCGGAAGAGGAAGCGCGGCTTGGGAAGTTGCTGGATCGGGATCAGGGCGCTTTGTAATCCTCGTCATCGGCGTCCGTCCCTTCACCATTGGCGCCCCATTTCGTGCCAGCGCGATCTTCAGAATTTGCCGGCCCTCCTGGGCCAGATAGGCCCTCAGCTCCCGTACTATGACGGAGCTGCGACTGCGTTCGCATGCAGCCGCAACCGGTTCGATTTTGGCCAGAAGGTCGAGCGGTAATCTAAGCGTGATCGGATCGGATCGTTGCTGTTTCTACATCGTTTTTTGCTCCGTTTGTAATACGGAAGATGCCGTCAGCCCCAGCTCGGGTCAAACGCAACAGACCTGTCGGGAAAGATTACGAAGAATTCATCTGCCGTACAGTTCGCCGTAACCTGACATCTCCTATATCTCTCCTCATCCACCGCTTCCCACCGTCGGATAGGCCGACGGCTCCAGTCAGAAGAACAGATGAAGGTAGATCAAATGTCCGAGAACAAAGGTCGTTCGCTGAAGTCGATCCTCAAGACCTCCACCACAGCCGGCCTCGCCGCCATGATGCTGGTGACGGCCGCTCCCTTCGCCGCAGTTCCGGCGCTTGCTGCACCCGTCGAGGTCAACGCCCCGCAGGTGCCGAGCTTCGGTGATGTCGTGCAGGCGGTTCTGCCCGCCGTCGTATCGGTCCGCGTCCAGTCGAACGTGCAGAACACGTCGTCTGACGAAAGCGGCTATTCCTTCAACTTCGGCGGCCGCAGCTTCGAGGACCTGCCCGATGACCACCCGCTGAAGCGTTTCTTCCGCGAATTCGGCGGTCCGGGCATGGAAAACCCGCGTGAGCGCGGCCCCCGTGCAGAGCGTGGCGAAGGCCGCCTGCGTCCGACGGCCCAGGGCTCCGGCTTCTTCATCTCTGAAGACGGCTATGTCGTCACCAACAACCACGTCATCGATGACGGTTCGGCCTTCACCATCGTGATGAACGACGGCAAGGAATATGACGCCAAGCTCGTCGGCAAGGACAGCCGCACCGACCTGGCGCTGCTGAAGGTGGACGCCAAGGATGTGAAGTTCACCTATGTGAAGTTCGCAGACGACGAGAAGGTCCGCGTCGGTGACTGGGTTGTCGCCGTCGGTAACCCCTTCGGCCTTGGTGGCACGGTCACCGCCGGCATCATCTCCGCGCGCGGCCGCAACATCGGTTCCGGTCCCTACGACGACTACCTGCAGATCGACGCGGCCGTGAACCGTGGCAACTCGGGTGGCCCCGGCTTCAACCTGAACGGCGAAGTGGTCGGCATCAACACCGCGATCTTCTCGCCCTCGGGCGGCAATGTCGGTATCGCCTTTGCGATCCCGGCCTCGGTTGCGACCGACGTCATTGCCAAGCTCAAGGAAACCGGAACCGTTTCCCGTGGCTGGCTCGGCGTACAGATCCAGCCCGTGACCCAGGACATCGCCGACAGCCTCGGCCTGTCCGAGGCAGCCGGTGCCCTGGTCGTCGCCCCGCAGGCCGGTTCGCCGGGTGAAGAGGCCGGCATCAAGCAGGGCGACGTGGTGACCGCCGTCAACGGCGATCCGGTCAAGGATCCCCGTGATCTGGCTCGCCGCATCGCAGCCTTCGCCCCGGATAGCACCGTGGACGTTGCCCTGTGGCGTGACGGCAAGGCAACCGAGGTGAAGGTCAAGCTTGGCGAACTGCCGGCAGAACAGGCTGCAAGCGCCGAGACGGAAAACAACGCTGCTCCGGCTCCGGAAGTCGAACAGGAACTGTCGAGCCTCGGCCTCTCGGTCCGTCCGGCTGACGGCGGCAAGGGTCTGGCAATCGTGGATGTCGATCCGGAAAGCGACGCAGCCGACAAGGGCCTGAAGTCCGGCGAGACGATCACCTCGGTCAACAACCAGGAAGTCTCTTCGGCTGCCGACGTCCAGAAGGTTCTGGAACAGGCGAAGAAGGACGGCCGCACCCGGGCGCTCTTCCAGGTCGAATCGGAAAACGGCAGCCGCTTCGTGGCTCTCCCGATCAACCAGGGCTGATCATGATGTGAGAAGGGGCGCCGGCGGTCGAGGACCGGCGGCGCCCTTTTTCGTTTCCGGTGGTCGCCGACTGCCAGACGCAAGGAAAGGATGAAGCATGGGGATCGCGGAACAAGGACGGCCGAAGTCCGGCGAAACCGGCTATACGGTGGCGGATGCCGAGGCTAATGTCGCGCGCATGAAGATACTTGTCATCGAAGACGACCTGGAAGCTGCAGCCTACATGACCAAGGCCTTTCGCGAGGCCGGCATCGTCGCCGATCACGCGAGCGATGGCGAAAGCGGCCTCTTCATGGGCACCGAAAACACCTATGACGTGATGGTCGTCGACCGCATGCTGCCACGCCGGGATGGCCTCTCTGTCATCAGCGAGCTGCGCAAACGCGGCATCGACACGCCCGTCCTCATCCTCTCCGCACTCGGTCAGGTCGACGACCGCGTGACGGGTCTGCGGGCTGGTGGCGATGACTACCTGCCGAAGCCCTACGCCTTTTCCGAACTCTTGGCGCGTGTCGAGGTCCTCGGCCGCCGCAAGGGCAAGCCTGAGCAGGACATGGTCTACCGCGTCGGTGATCTCGAGCTCGACCGGCTCTCCCACGAGGTGAAGCGCGCCGGCAAGGAGATCCTGCTGCAGCCGCGCGAATTCCGCCTCTTGGAATACCTCATGAAGAATGCCGGCCAGGTGGTGACCCGCACCATGCTGCTCGAAAACGTCTGGGATTACCATTTCGATCCCCAGACCAACGTCATCGACGTGCATGTCTCGCGCCTTCGTTCGAAGATCGAGAAGGACTTCGATCGACCGCTTCTGAAGACCGTGCGCGGCGCTGGCTATATGATCAAGGACGAAGGCTGACATGCGGCTGAAGTCCCGCCTGGGCGTTCTGGCCAAATCCACGGCCGTCAGACTGTCCGCCCTCTACATCCTGCTCTTCGCACTCTGCGCCGCCTTCCTCGTCTTCTACGTGACGGGGCTCGCCGAACGCATCCTCAACAACCAGACGCGCGATGCGCTGAAGCAGGAGGTGACCGAGATCCAGGGCGCCTTCGAGCGGGGCGGCATCAACCAGCTGCTGCGCACCATGGAGCGCCGGGCCCGCCAGCCGGGAGCGAACCTTTATGTGATTGCCGGGCCGAATGGCGAGATCCTCGCGGGCAACGTCGCCTCGCTGCAGCCGGGGGTCTTCGACGACGAAGGCTGGACGGATTTTCCCTTTCGCTATCAGCGTTACACCGATGACGGTGGTGTGAAGCGTCACCTGGCGACCGGCCATGTCTTCCTGCTCGACAATGGATTGCGGGTGCTGGTGGGCCGTGACCTCGGCGAGCCGGGCAAGCTCAGATTGCTCGTGCGCCAGGCGTTGATGGTGGCGCTTCTGATCATGGGCGTCGGCGCCGTTGTCATCTGGTTCGCGATCGGGCGCAATGCCTTGAAACGCATCGACCGGGTATCGGCAGCGAGCCAGAAGATCATCTCCGGTGACCTTTCGCAGCGCCTGCCGGTCTCTGGCTCGGGCGACGAGTTCGACCGCCTGTCGTCCTCGCTGAACGGCATGCTCGGCCGTATCGAGCAGTTGAACGAGGGGCTGAAACAGGTATCCGACAACATCGCCCATGACCTGAAGACGCCACTGACACGGCTCCGCAACAAGGCGGCCGATGCGCTGAACGAAGACGACGCCAATGCGCGGAAGGCAGCGCTCGAGACGATCATTGCTGAATCCGACCAGCTGATCCGCACCTTCAATGCGCTGCTGATGATCTCCAGAGTAGAAGCGGGTTCGATCGCGGCCGAACTCTCCGACATCGACATCTCGGCAATTGCCGCCGACAGCGCCGAACTCTACGAGCCGGTGGCGGAGGAGGCGGGGCAGGTGATGGTCTGCGAAATCGCCCCGGGCCTGTCGGCACGCGGAAATCGCGAACTGGTGGGCCAGGCGCTCTCTAACCTCATCGACAACGCCATCAAATATGGCAGCCAGGGTGAGGCGGGCTCCGAAATCCGGGTGCGCGTCGCGCGTGGAGCAGCCGGCGTCGAAATTTCCGTGTCCGACCAGGGCCCGGGCGTTCCTGCGGACAAGCGCGCCGAGGTCGTCAAACGCTTCGTGCGTCTCGACAAGAGCCGTTCGAAACCCGGCACTGGCCTTGGCCTTTCGCTCGTCGAGGCGATCATGGCCCTGCATGGCGGGCAGTTGAAGCTCTCCCACACGCGCGATCACCCCGATCATCCGGGCCTGACGGCGACCATGGTTTTTCCCGGGATGAAGCCGTAACCTGACCCGGTTTGAGATTCGCAAGAGATCTCGGCCGGGAGAGGAGGCGCTGATGGGGAACGGCAGGACGAGCAGATTGTCCGATGTGGCGGACGGCGTGATCCGTCCGCTGAGCCAGGCGGAGCTCAAGGCGGCGGTAGCCCTTCTCAAGGACCTCACGAAGCAGGAGCCGGCGCTGGCCGAGCATCTGTCGATCGAAGGACCGCTGCGAAACTTCGTGCTCTCGGCCTTCACCCTCTCTCCCTATCTACGCGATGTCGCGAACCTCAAGCCTTCCCTGTTGCTCGATGCGGTGTCCCAGCCGCTGGAGCCGCAGATCCTCGACGCGATCGACGAAGCGCGTCACGCCTGGGTACCCGAAACGTCGGGTGCCGTCCCCGGCGAGGCGGAGGTCATGGCGCGGTTGAGG
>JAIXSF010000008.1 GCA_027484835.1 Rhizobiaceae bacterium
CCGTCAAGGATGCCGGCAAGATCGGCGACGTCTATGTCACCGGCCTCGGCCTTCCCTCCGAAATGGCAGGCGCGATCCAGTCCGGTGCGACGAAGGAATTCGCCATCTGGAACCCGATCGACCTCGGTTACTCCGCAACCCAGATCGCCTATCGCATCGTCAAGGGTGAGACGGACGCAGCTGCGGGTTCGGAAATCGAAGCCGGCCGCATGGGCAAGATCAAGATTGGTGACAACGGCGAAGCCGCCATGGCCGATCCCTTTGTCTACAACGCCTCGAACATCGAGGAATTCTCCAAGATCTTCTGATCTCGGCGAACCAGACCCGGCGGCCAGAGCCGCCGGGATTCTCTTTCATTCGGTAAGCAAATGATGACCGTTCAATCTGCCAAGCTCGCGGCGGGCGCGATCCCGGCTGGCGAACCCATTCTCGAAATGCGGGGCATTTCCCAGATCTTCCCGGGCGTGAGGGCCCTGGATCGGGTTGATATCGCCCTCTATCCGGGCAAGGTGACAGCGCTGATCGGCGAGAACGGCGCCGGCAAGTCGACGCTCGTCAAGATCCTGACCGGCATCTACCGCCCGAACGAAGGCGAGATCCTGATCGACGGCAAGCCGACCACCTTTGCCAACGCCCAGGACGCCATCGATTGGGGCGTCACGGCCATTTATCAGGAGACGGTGCTGTTCGACGAACTCACCGTCGGCGAAAACATCTTTTTAGGCCACGCACCGCGAACGCGCTTCGGCCTGATCGACTGGCGCACCATCAACGAGCGGTCCCGGCAGCTGATGAAGGCGCTGGAAAGCGACATCGACCCGACGACGAAACTCAAGGACTTCTCGATCGCTCAGCGCCATCTGGTCGCAATCGCCCGCGCACTCTCCGTCGACGCCCGCATCGTCATCATGGACGAACCGACGGCTGCCTTGTCGCGCAAGGAGATCGACGATCTCTTCCGCATCGTCGAGGGCCTGAAGCGCCAGGGCAAGGCCATCCTCTTTATCAGCCACAAGTTCGACGAACTCTACGAGATCGCCGACAACTATGCGGTCTTCCGCGATGGCCGCATGGTCGGCTCGGGTGTTCTCAAGGACACCCCTCAGGACGAGATCGTGCGGCAGATGGTCGGACGCGACGTGCACGACGTCTTCCCGAAAACGGAGGCCGTGATCGGCGCACCGGTCCTCAGTGTCGCGGGCTACAGCCACGAAACCGAATTCCGCGATATCAGCTTCACCCTGCGCAAGGGCGAGATCCTTGGCGTATACGGCCTGATCGGTGCCGGCCGCTCGGAACTCTGCCAGTCGATCTTCGGCATAACCCGACGGAAATCCGGCAGGTTGGAACTCGAAGGTCGTGAGATCGTCATTCGCAACACCTCCGATGCGATCACAGCCGGCATCGTCTATGTGCCCGAGGAACGTGGTCGCCATGGTCTGGCGCTGGAGCTGCCGATCTACCAGAACATGTCGCTGCCCTCGCTGATCCGCACTTCGGTTGCAGGCTTCCTGAAAGCGACCAACGAGCTGAAGCTCGCCCGTCGCTTTGCCGAACGGCTCGACCTGCGCGCGGCGGCGCTCTCCGTGCCCGTCGGCACGCTCTCGGGCGGCAACCAGCAGAAGGTCGTAATCGGCAAGTGGCTGGCCACCTCGCCCAAGGTCATCATTCTCGACGAACCGACCAAGGGCATCGACATCGGTTCGAAGGCCGCCGTCCACGCCTTCATCTCGGAACTCGCAAGCGAAGGTCTTTCGATCATCATGATCTCGTCCGAACTGCCGGAAATCCTCGGCATGTCGGATCGCGTCATGGTCATGCGCGAGGGCCTGCAAGCCGGCATTTTCGAGCGCGAAGGCCTGACCGCTGAGACGCTAGTGCGCGCCGCCACCGGCAATGCGTGAGGAATGACAATGCAGAACCTTTTGAAAAACCGGGAAATGCTGCTGGGTCTGATCATCATCGGCATGATCCTCGGCTTCACCACCCGCGCGCCCAATTTCGCCAACCCGGACAATCTCGTCACGATCTTCAACGACACCTCGATCCTGATCATCCTGGCACTCGGCCAGATGGTCGTGATCCTGACCAAGTCGATCGACCTCTCGGTTGCCGCCAATCTTGCATTTACCGGCATGGCCGTCGCCATGCTCGACAGCGCCTATCCGGGCCTGCCGCTGGCACTCCTCGTGCTCATGGCAATCGGCATTGGGGCCGCGCTTGGCGCCATCAACGGCTTCCTCGTCTGGGCCCTACAGATCCCGCCGATCGTCGTCACGCTCGGCACGCTGACCATATATCGCGGCATGAGCTTCGTGCTCTCGGGCGGCGCCTGGGTCAATGCCCACCAGATGCAGCCGGACTTCCTCGGCGTACCGCGCCTGCCGGTGCTGGGGCTGCCGATCCTCTCCTGGGTCGCGATCGCGGTCATCCTGCTCATCGGTTTCATTCTTGCCCGCACCGCCTTCGGCCGCTCGACCTATGCCGCCGGCGGCAATCCGGTCGCGGCCATCTATGCCGGCATTGATGTCGGGCGCGCCCGCTTCCTGGCCTTCGTGCTCTCGGGCGCGCTGGCCGGCCTCTCCGGTTACCTCTGGGTCTCGCGTTATGCGGTCGCCTATGTCGATATCGCCGCCGGCTTCGAACTCGATAGCGTCGCGGCCTGCGTCATCGGCGGCATCTCGATTGCAGGTGGCATCGGTACCGTGATCGGTACAGTTCTTGGCGCCCTGTTCCTCGGGGTCATCAAGAATGCGCTCCCCGTCATCGGCATTTCGCCCTTCGCCCAGATGGCGATCTCGGGCATCGTCATCGTGCTCGCCGTCGTCTTCAACGCCCGCGCCGAAGCCAAGAAGGGCCGCATCATCCTGCGTGACCGCGCAGCCGGAAAGGAGGCGACCGCATGAGCACTGCAACCGAACACACCAAGCGCGTCATTCCCGACCGGCTCGAAACACCGTTGCGCCGACTGCTCGGCAGCTGGGAAGTCCTGCTCTTCTGCGTGGCGGTACTGATCTTCATCGCCAATTCGCTGGCCTCGCCATACTTCCTGAACGCCTGGAACCTGTCGGACGCCACCTTCAACTTCACAGAAAAGGCGCTGATCGCCTTTGCCATGGCGCTTCTGATCATCGCCGGAGAGATCGACCTCTCGGTTGCCGCGATCATTGCGCTCGCCTCGACGGCCATGGGCTATGCCGCACAGCTGGGCGTCGGTGCACCCGGTCTGGTCGCGATCGGGATCACCACCGGCCTTGCCTGCGGCGCCTTCAACGGCCTGCTGGTTGCCGGCCTGAAGCTGCCCTCGATCGTAGTGACGATTGGCACGATGAGCCTTTTCCGCGGCATCTCCTATCTGGTTCTCGGCGACCAGGCCTTCGGCAAATATCCGCCGGAATTCGCCTTCTTCGGCCAGGGCTATGTCTTCTGGGTCATCTCCTTCGAATTCGTCCTCTTCCTGGTGATGGCCGTCATTTTCGCCATCCTCCTGCACCGGACCAATTTCGGCCGCCATATCTATGTCATCGGCAACAATCCGCATGCCGCACGCTTCTCCGGCATCCCGGTAGAGCGGGTGAAGTTCATCCTTTTCCTGCTGACCGGCCTGATGAGCGGCATTGCCGCCGTTTGCCTGACCTCGCGCCTCGGCTCGACCCGTCCCTCGATCGCTCAAGGGTGGGA
>JAIXSF010000463.1 GCA_027484835.1 Rhizobiaceae bacterium
AGAACCTGAGGGTGCGCGTCGAAACACCGAATTCACGCGTGAGCTCTGTTATGCTATAGTATTTCTTCACGGTCATCCGATCCTGTAATGGAGACCATGATATTGACTTTTACGTACAAGTCAATTTTTCGGGAGCCGGACAGCCCGCTTTCAAGATCCGCCAGACCCCTGCCCTGTGCCGTCTGTCACATGAACCACCAGGTCGCCAAGCCCAGAAACGAGAAAAAGCCGGTCGTATCGGTGATCGCCGTGACGAACACGGCCGACGAAACCGCCGGATCCGCGCCGGCGCGGTTGAGAATCATCGGGATGGTGATTCCCGCCATGGCAGCCGCGAACATGTTGATCAGCATGGCGGTGGTGATGAGGCCGCCGATCGAATAGTCCTGAAACCACAGACCGGCGACGAGCCCGACCGTACAGCCGAAGACCACGCCATTGATCAGGCCGACGCCCGCTTCACGGCGAACGACCCGGAATGCGTTGTGGATGTCGAGATTGCGGGTGGCAAGCGCCCGCACCGTAACCGTCATCGTCTGCGAACCGGCATTGCCGCCCATGCCCGCCACGATCGGCATCAGGATGGCAAGCGCCACCACCTGCTCGATCGTTGCCTCGAACAGCGAAATGACCGAGGCCGAGACGAAAGCGGTGAAAAGATTGACGGCAAGCCACGGCACGCGCGACCGCGATGTCTCCACCACGCTGTCGGAGAGCTCTTCGTCACCGACACCGCCGAGACGGAGTAAATCCTCCTCTGCCTCTTCCTGGATGACGTCGACGACGTCATCGATGGTGAGCACGCCGACAAGGCGTTCGTTCTCGTCGACGACGGCGGCAGACAGAAGGTCATACTGTTCGAAAAGCTGGGCCGCCTCTTCCTGGTCCATCTCGGCCGGGATCGGGTGGTTCGTCTCGTGCATGATCGTTTCGATTTTCACCGCGCGCTTGGTGCGCAGGATGGCATCGAGATTGACGGCGCCGAGCAGCTTGAAAGTCGGATCGATGACGAAGATCTGGGTAAAACTCTCCGGCAGGTCTTCCTCGTCGCGCATGTAGTCGATCGTCTGCCCGACCGTCCAGAACGGCGGCACGGCGACGAATTCCGTCTGCATGCGGCGACCGGCCGAGCTTTCCGGATAGTCGAGCGCCCGGCGCAGGCGCACCCGCTCGGTAAACGGCAGCTGCGCAAGGATCTCTTCCCGGTCCTCGTCGTCGAGGTCTTCGAGAATGTAGACGGCGTCGTCAGAATCGAGCTCTCCGATGGCAGCGGCGATCTGCGCATTCGGCATCTGGTCGACGATCTGCATACGGATCGCTTCGTCGACCTCGGTCAGCGCCGTCATGTCGAAGTCGTCGCCGAGCAGGCGGATCATCGCCAGACGCTGATCGGGCTGGATCGCTTCGATCAGGTCACCGAGTTCCGATTCGTGCAGCTTGGCGACGTTCTGGCGCAGGAACAGCACGTCACGATCGGCAATCGCTGCCCCGACGATCGTCAGGAAGTCGTGACGGATCGAGCCTTCTTCGTCGTAGATGTCGTCATGGGTCTCGTCGGCCGCTGGGCGGTGGAGAATATCGTCGTCGTTCTCTGTCATCCCAACCTCTCAACCCCGCGGCACCATGCCCGGATGCCCCGGAGAATGGCCGCAAAAACCCTCAAGTCAACAAGCAGATAGCGGAAAAATGTCGAGGCCTGTGCAAAGCCATGCCGCGCCTGCTAGCCTGGCGTGGACGCAGCCGTCCGCGACCCGATCACACCCTTCAAGACAAGAGCCTTTCGTGACCCGCCTCACCATCCGCCGCTATCCCGACCCTGCCCTGAAGTCACCCGCCGAAGCCATCACCGAGTTCGGTCCCGAACTTGAGCGACTGGCTGACGATCTCTTCGAGACCATGAAAGCAGCTCCCGGTGTTGGAATCACCGCTCCCCATTGCGGCATCCTGAAAAGGCTGACGGTCATCGACCTTCCGGAGCTCGGCGGGCGGCGGGATTATGCGAACCCGGAGATCCTCCGGGCCTCCGAAGAGGTGATGCGCCACACGGAAGGCAGTGTCTCCATGCCGGGCATGACCGAGGAAGTGACACGGCCGAGGTCCGTCACGATCCGCTACCAGACGCTTGCAGGCGCTGTCGTCGAAGAGACGCTCGACGGATTTGCCGCAATCTGCATGCAGCATGAGATCGACCAGCTCGATGGCATTTTCTGGATCGAGAGGCTGTCGCGTCTGAAACGCGAGCGGCTTTTGAAGAAATGGGAAAAGCAGTCGCGCTGATGCGCACTTGCGAACAAAGCGACGAGCCCGGCGTTATCTCCGTCACACCCAGCGACGAAGGAGCGCCCCAATGACCAAGGACGACCGCAAGACCGAGTTTTCCCGCGAGGACGACTACCGCGACTACGACCAGCGCAACATCGGTGAGGGCTGGCCCTATGCCGACGGCCCAGGCGCAACCGCAGCACCGGTCGAAAACCGTGGCTACGGGGAAACCGGCGCGAATTTCGACCGGGAGCGCAACGAGGGTTTTCGGGTTGACCGCGTGGAAGCAGACGGCTTCGAGCCCTCCCTTGCCACTCCGGACGAGCCCAGCACGGACGGTCGGGAAGAGGATGACCAGCTCGAATCGGACATTTCCGTCGCCCTCGAAGACTTCGACGACACCATCCTGACCGGTCTCGAGATTCACGTCGACGGCAATGTCGTCACGCTGCGCGGCGCTGTGGATACACCCGAAGAACGCCGTGCCATCGAACTGAAGGTGCTGGGTGTGGATGGCGTCGGCTCGGTCAAGAACTTCATCACGACGCTTGGCGTCGACAGCCACATTCCCACCGACGGCGAATGAGAAGTCACTGAATTCAGAGCAACAAAAAACCCGGCGCGAAGGCCGGGTTCTTTTTTGGTGCGGTCGAGAAGACTCGAACTTCCACGGGTTGCCCCACAGCGACCTCAACGCTGCGCGTCTACCAATTCCGCCACGACCGCATCGTGGTAGGCGCC
>JAIXSF010000139.1 GCA_027484835.1 Rhizobiaceae bacterium
AGGCTGACCCCTATAACACCGGCTTCAAGCTGGACTCGTCGGAACTGCCGTCGAACGACGACACCGACTATGAGACCGGCAACCTCGGCCACCGTCCGCGCGTCAAGGGCGGCTACTTCCCGGTTCCGCCGATCGACAGCCTGCAGGACATGCGCTCCGAAATGCTGACGGTTCTCGGCGAAATGGGCGTCGTCGTCGAAAAGCATCACCACGAAGTGGCGGCTGCCCAGCACGAGCTTGGCATCAAGTTCGACGCGCTGGTGCGCAACGCCGACAAGATGCAGATCTACAAGTATGTCGTGCATCAGGTTGCCAATGCATATGGCAAGACCGCGACCTTCATGCCGAAGCCGATCTTCGGCGACAACGGTTCGGGCATGCACGTGCACATGTCGATCTGGAAGGACGGCAAGCCGACCTTCGCCGGCGACGAATATGCAGGTCTGTCGGAAAGCTGCCTGTTCTTCATCGGCGGTATCATCAAGCACGCCAAGTCGATCAACGCCTTCTCCAACCCGTCGACCAACTCCTACAAGCGTCTGGTTCCGGGTTATGAAGCGCCGGTTCTGCTGGCCTATTCGGCTCGCAACCGTTCGGCCTCCTGCCGCATTCCGTTCGGCTCGAACCCGAAGGCCAAGCGCGTCGAAGTCCGCTTCCCGGATCCGACGGCGAACCCCTACCTCGCTTTCGCTGCCATGCTGATGGCCGGCCTCGACGGCATCAAGAACAAGATCCATCCCGGCAAGGCCATGGACAAGGATCTCTACGATCTGCCCCCGAAGGAACTGAAGAAGATCCCGACCGTCTGCGGCTCGCTGCGCGAAGCGCTCGAAAGCCTGGACAAGGATCGCAAGTACCTGACCGCCGGCGGCGTGTTCGACGACGACCAGATCGATTCGTTCATCGAACTGAAGATGCAGGAAGTCATGCGCTTCGAAATGACCCCGCATCCGGTCGAATTCGACATGTACTACTCGGCCTGATTTTCGGGTCACTTATCAGACGCCGGCGGATCGCTCCGCCGGCGTTTTTCGTTTCGAATGGTACCAATTGTTGGCAATCGCGCTTTCGCCCCGGGCACTGTCGCGCTAGCAGTGGTCATCCCTCCTCTGTTGTCACGGTTTTTCATGCCGGCCTCACAGCAACCGCCCTCGCCGCGCCTTTATGACTGGACGCTCTTCCTGCTGGCGCCGGTGTTCTTCTCGTCGAACCTAATCTTCGGGCGTGGCATCACCGGCGAGGTCGGGCCATTCACGACGGCGCTGCTGCGCTGGGTGGGGGCGGCGATCCTGATGTCGCCGTTCATCTGGCAGGAACGGCAGGCCTGCCTCACCTTCGTGCGGCGTCATACGGCGCTCTGGCTGACGCTCGGCATTCTCGGCATGGGCATCTGTGGCGGCGTGGTCTATTGGGCGCTGACGCTGACGACCGCCTCCAACGCGACGCTGATCTACACGACATCGTCGCTGTTCATCATCCTGTTTCAGTGGCTGTTTCAGAAGCGCGCAATCACGCGGCGGGAACTGGCAGGCATGGTGATTGCCTTTGCCGGGGTCGTGGCAATTGTTCTGAAAGGGCATCCGGAGGCGCTGCTGGAGCTCACCTTCAACATCGGGGATCTGGCGATCCTGGTGGCGGCCATCGCCTTTGCCGCCTATTCGCTCCTGTTGCGGCGTCCGTCGGTGCGTGAGATGCCACCGCTCCCGCTGTTTGCTCTCCTGGCACTTTCAGGCTCGATAGTGCTGGTGCCGCCCGGTCTGATCGAGATCGCCGGCGGCGGACTTCTGCCGGATACGGCCATGGAGTTTGCCAAGCTTGCGGGCATCATTCTCTTCGCTTCGCTGGCGGCCTTCTACTGCTTTCAACATGCGGTACAGGTGTTCGGGCCCGGCATTGCGGGGATGACGCTCTATCTGATGCCACCCATGTCGATCCTGATGGCCGTCATATTCCTCGGAGAGCGCTTCGAGCACTATCATGCAGTTGGCATTGTGCTGGTGACCGGCGGCCTCATTCTTGCGACCGCACCGAGGCGCAAAACAAGCTAGGTCTCGCAGTTGGTGATGACGTCACACACCATCCCTTGATTTTGCCGGGCTTTCTTCCCAAATATGACAGGGAAAGGAAGTCAAACCATGAAACAACGAAGCGCTAAATTTGGTATCGGGGACGTCGTGCGGCACAAGTTCTTTCCGTTCCGCGGCGTGATCTTCGATGTTGACCCGGAGTTTGCGAATTCCGAGGAGTGGTGGAATGCGATCCCGGCCGAAGTTCGGCCGCACAAGGACCAGCCCTTCTATCATCTGCTTGCGGAGAATTCCGAGACGGAATATGTGGCCTACGTGTCCGAGCAGAACCTCGAGCGCGACCAGAGCCAGGAACCGCTGCGCAATCCGCAGATCCAGCAGATTTTCGAGCCGCAGCAGAGCGGCCACTACAAGCCGAAGATGAACTTCGCGCACTGACATCCAGCCGATACCACAAAGCAAAGAAGCCCGCGTCTCACGACGCGGGCTTCTTGTTATTCATTGCCTTGAAGCGGATCAGTTGCCCTGCTTGGCAGCGTTCTGGGCGTCGGTGATTGCCTTGTTGCGCTCTTCCTGCTTCTTCTGCATGGCTTCCTGCAGGAGACGCTGGCGCTCTTCAGCCTGCGACTGCGACATCGCTTCGCCGTCGAAGGCGCCGGTGAAGCCGGTCAGCGGGATCTTGATCGGGTTCGGCGCGCGGCGGAAGTTGATCGAGGTGAAGACGACCTCGCCACCCTTCTTCAGGCTGTCGATGATTGCATCCGTCAGCGGGATTTCGGCCGTGCAGCGGTCGGGCAGGCAGACGGCGTAGTCGAGCTTGGTGCCCTTGGCGCCATCGATCTGCATCAGAACGCCCGGCGGGATGAGGCGCGCCGAGGGAACCGTGACCTGAAGCAGCTTGCGGTTGACCTTGCCTTCGACCGTGATCAGGCCAACGGCCGTGATCAGCTGGCCATTGGCGGCAACGAGCTGATTCTGGACGACGCAGACGTCGGATTCTTCCTGCTTGGCGCAGGTCTTGAACCACTTCGCCTCGGAAGGAGCGGCTGCGGCTTCCTGTGCCTGCGCAGCAAACGGCATGGCGCTGGCGGCGAAGGTCAATGCGAGTGCAGACACGGCCGTCCGCGTTGCGTTGCTAAGTTTGAACATCATACGTATTCCGTCTCCTGAAAACCCCTGTCGCGCGGACTTCGTTGCCGCGTCATTCACCGGTCGTGGGTGCCCTCACCTGTCGTTCAAATGAGGCAAATACATGACCCTGCGATCTGGCTCACCTGTTACATGGCGGCGGCCAGAATATCCAGCATTTCTTTGCTGCCGGATCGACTCACCCTTTCTAAATCCCACCCGCTTGTGTTGGTTTTATGGTGATTGTGGTAGCGTCCGGCCACATCTGAGATTCTAATCCGGGGAGGATCACACTCTTGCGCCGTCTCTTATTCAGCCTCTTCCTGCTGCCCCTCGCTGCCGTGGCTCAGGCCGAGCCGATGCATGGCATCGCCATGCATGGCGAGCCGGCGCTTGCCGCTGACTACACGCACTTTCCGTATGTGAACCCGGCGGTGAAAAAGGGTGGCAAGGTCAATTACGGCGTGGTCGGTACATTCGATGCTCTCAACCCCTTCGTCCTGAAGGGCATGCGGACAACGGCGCGCGGTGTCTGGGATCCGGAATTCGGCAACCTGCTCTATGAGCCGCTGATGACGCGGTCGGCGGATGAACCCTTTTCGCTGTACGGTCTGCTGGCCGAGAGCGTCGAGTGGGACGCCGACCGCACCTTCGTGCAGTTCAACCTCAATCCGAACGCCAAGTGGAATGATGGCAAACCCGTCACGCCCGAAGACGTGATCTTCACTTTCGAGCTCTTGCGCGACAAGGGACGCCCGCCGTTCAACGGACGCCTCACTGCGGTTGCGAAGATGGAGAAGGTTGGCGACAACGGAATCAAGTTCACCTTCAACGAGAAGGCCAATCGCGAAACGCCGCTGATCTTTGCCCTGTCGACCCCGATCCTGCCGAAACATGCGATTGATCCGGCTACCTTCGATCAGGGCGGACTTGCCATTCCGGTCGGCTCCGGCCCCTACAAGATCAAGGATCTCAAGCCGGGGGAAAAGGTGACCTGGGCGCGCGATCCGAACTACTGGGGCAAGGACATCCCGTCAAAGGTGGGCTTCGACAATTACGACGAAATCAGCGTCACCTATTTCCTGCAGGAAGCGACGCTGTTCGAAGCCTTCAAGAAGGGCGAGATCGACATCTACCCCGACGGTGACGCCAATCACTGGCAGCGCGCCTATGACTTCCCCGCCGTGCAGAACGGCGATGTGGTGAAGGAGGCGTTCAAGCCGGGTCTGCCATCGGGGATGCTGGGCTTCGTTTTCAACACGCGTCGGCCGATCTTCGCCGATGTGAAGGTGCGTGAGGCGATCAGCACGGCCTTCGACTTCGAATGGCTGAACAAGACGCTCTACGGCAACGCCTTTACCCGCACCCAGAGCTATTGGCAGAACTCGGCGCTCGGTGCCTATGGCAATGCCGCCGACGAGAAGGAGCTGGCGCTGCTCGGCGCAGCGAAAGACAAGCTGTCTGCCGAAATCCTGGCGGGAACCTATACGCAGTCCGCCACCGACGGCTCGGGCGGGGACCGCAAGGCGCTCGCCAAGGCGGTTAAACTGTTCGGCGAAGCCGGTTTCAAGATCCAGGGCGGCAAGATGCTGGATGCCTCAGGCAAGCCGCTTGCCTTCGAGGTGATGACGCAGAACGAGGGCCAGGAGAAGATGGCGCTGGCGTTCCAGCGGACACTGAAGCTGATCGGCGTCGACATGGCAATCCGCACCGTCGACGACGCCCAGTATCAGGCACGCTCGAACAGCTTCGATTACGACATGATCATCAAGTCCTACACCTCGTCGCTTTCGCCGGGTGCCGAGCAGGTGAACCGCTGGGGATCGGAATCGAAGGATGCCCAGGGCAGCTTCAATTACGCCGGCGTTGCCGATCCCGACATCGACCGGATGATGGAAGCGCTGTTGCAGGCCCGCGAACCGGCCGATTTCCAGGCGGCCGTCCGCGCCTATGACCGACTGCTGGTTGCCGGGCACTACGTGGTGCCGCTCTATCATATCGGCGAACAGTGGGTGGCCCGTTGGAAGCACATCGGACGACCCGAGGCTCAACCGCTTTATGGCTACCAGCGCCCGACCTGGTTCGACGCCAGGGTGCAGTGAGCGGTTTTGCTTGACGCTGTGTTTGCGGGCCGGAGCTTGTCTCCGGCCCGCTTTGCTTTTAGGGACAGCAGAACAGGCTGCCAGGAAAGGACTTCAACATGGACCGCATCACCATCGACCTCGTATCCGACGTGGTCTGCCCCTGGTGCTATCTCGGCAAGGCGCGGCTGGAGCTTGCGATCGGCGAGGTGCAGGATGAAGTCAGCGTCGACATCAACTGGCGGCCCTATCAGCTCAACCCAGACTATCCGCCCGAGGGCGTCGACCATCAGGTCGAACTGGCCAAGAAGCTCGGCGGCAAGGATAGGATGGACCAGGCCCATGCACACCTGAAATCGCTGGGTGCCGAGGTCGGTATTGTCTTCAATTTCGAGGCCATCAAGATCGGCCCCAACACGCTCGATGC
>JAIXSF010000156.1 GCA_027484835.1 Rhizobiaceae bacterium
AGCGTGACTGGGTACCGCGCGTGAAACTCTTCGCCGGCAAGGCCGCACCGAGCTATCACAATGCCAAGCTGATCATCAAACTGGCCAACGATGTCGCCCGTGTCATCAACACGGATCCGTCGGTTCGCGGCCTGCTGAAGGTCGTGTTCATCCCCAACTACAACGTCTCTCTGGCCGAAGTCATGGTCCCGGCGGCAGACCTCTCCGAACAGATTTCCACCGCAGGCATGGAAGCCTCCGGAACCGGAAACATGAAGTTCGCGTTGAACGGTGCATTGACGATTGGAACCCTCGACGGCGCCAATGTCGAAATGCGCGATCATGTGGGCGAGGAGAACATCGTGATATTTGGAATGACCGCAGACGAGGTCGGTCGTGTGCGCGCCGAGGGACACAATCCCCGTGCCGCCATCGACGCCTCGCGCGAGCTGCAACAGGCCCTGTCCTCGATCGCAGGCGGCGTCTTCTCGCCTGACGACCGTGACCGCTATGCCGATCTGATGCAGGGCATCTACCAGCACGACTGGTTCATGGTCGCCGCCGATTTCGACGCCTATGCCAAGGCACAGCGTCAGGTCGACGAGATCTGGGCCGAAACCTCCGCCTGGTATTCGAAAACCATCCGCAACACCGCCCGCATGGGCTGGTTCTCGTCGGACCGCACCATCCGGCAGTACAACGCGGATATCTGGAGAGCTTGATGGCAAAATCACCGAAGAGGAGCGGTGACGAAGCGACGCCGGACACACCGTCGGCAGCAGAAATTCAGGCAATCATCGAGGGCAGCCACGGCGATCCCTTCGCCTTTCTTGGCGTGCACGAGGCGGGCGCAGGCCATGTGGCGCGCTGTTTCATCCCAGGCGCGGAATCCGTTGTCGCCTACAATCTCGCGGGCGAGCAGATCGGTGAACTGGTCCGGCATCACGATGCGGGCTTCTTCTCCGGCCCGGTCAAGCTGTCGGGCGTTCTGCCGATCCGTTATCGCGCGACCCGCGGCGACGCTGAATGGACCGTGACCGACCCTTACAGCTTCTGGCCGATCCTCGGGCCGATGGATGACTATTTCATCCGCGAAGGCTCGCATCTGCGCCTCTTCGACAAGATGGGCGCCCATCCGATCAAGCATCAGGGCGTCGACGGCTTCCACTTTGCCGTCTGGGCACCGAATGCCCGCCGCGTCTCCGTCGTCGGCGACTTCAACGACTGGGACGGCCGCCGTCACGTCATGCGCCTTCGCCGCGACACCGGCATCTGGGAGATCTTCGCCCCGGACGTCCGCTCCGGCGCGACCTATAAATTCGAAATCGTCGGACCGCATGGCGACCTTCAGCCCTTGAAGGCCGACCCCTTTGCGAGGCGTGCCGAGATGCGTCCGAAGAACGCCTCGGTCACCACGCCTGAACTCGTGCAGGCCTGGGAAGACGAAGCACATCGCAAGCACTGGGCAAGCATCGATCAGCGTCGTCAGCCGATCTCGATCTACGAGGTCCATGCGGCCTCCTGGCAGCGCCGCGATGATGGTTCGATGCTGACCTGGGACGAAATGGCCGCAAGGCTCATCCCCTACTGCGTCGACATGGGCTTCACCCATATCGAATTCCTGCCCGTCACCGAACATCCCTATGACCCCTCCTGGGGCTACCAGACGACAGGCCTCTATGCGCCAAGCGCCCGCTTCGGCGAGCCGGAGGGTTTTGCCCGTTTCATCAACGGCTGCCACAAGGTCGGCCTGAGCGTCATTCTCGACTGGGTTCCGGCCCACTTCCCGACCGACGCGCACGGGCTTCGCAATTTCGACGGCACGGCGCTCTACGAGCACGCCGATCCGCGCCAGGGTTTCCACCCGGACTGGAACACGGCCATCTACAATTTCGGCCGACAGGAAGTGCTGTCCTACCTCATCAACAACGCGCTCTACTGGGCTGAGAAATTCCATCTCGACGGTCTGCGCGTCGATGCCGTCGCCTCGATGCTCTACCTCGATTATTCCCGCAAGGAAGGCGAGTGGATCCCGAACGAATATGGCGGGCGTGAAAACCTGGAGGCCGTCCGTTTCCTCCAGCAGATGAACCACCATGTCTACGGTAGCCATCCAGGCATCATGACCATAGCCGAGGAAAGCACGTCCTGGCCGAAGGTTTCCCAACCGGTCCATGAGGGTGGCCTCGGCTTCGGCTTCAAGTGGAACATGGGTTTCATGCACGACACCCTGAGCTACTTCGCCCGCGATCCGATCCACCGGAAGTACCATCACCACGAGCTGACCTTCGGTCTGCTCTACGCCTTCTCGGAGAACTTCGTCCTGCCGATTTCCCACGACGAGGTCGTGCACGGCAAGGGATCCATGATCGCCAAGATGCCGGGTGACGACTGGCAGAAGTTCGCCAATCTTCGTGCCTATTACGGCATGATGTGGGGACATCCCGGCAAGAAGCTGCTGTTCATGGGCCAGGAATTTGCCCAGTGGGGCGAATGGTCGGAAGCCCGTTCCCTCGACTGGAACCTGCTCGACTACGCACCGCATGAAGGCATGCGCCGCCTCGTCCGCGATCTGAACTTCACCTATCGCTCGAAACCGGCACTGCATGCGCGGGACTGCGAGGGCGAAGGCTTCGAATGGATCGTTTCCGAGGACCAGGACAACTCGGTCTTTGCCTGGCTGCGCAAGGCGCCCGGTGAAAAGCCGATTGCCGTGATCTGCAACCTGGCGCCAGCCTATCATGAAAGATACGAATTGAGCTTGCCTGCGGCCGGCCGTTGGCGTGAGATACTGAATACCGATGCCGAAATCTATGGTGGTAGCGGCAAAGGCAATGGTGGCCGCGTGGAGGCGCATGCCACGGGAAGCGGATGGGCAAAAGCGGGTCTGACCCTGCCGCCGCTGGCCGTGATCATGCTGGAATTGGAACAGTAAGGGGAGGAAAGATATGACCGAAAAAACGGCACGGAGCCTGTCGCGTGATGCCATGGCCTATGTTCTGGCTGGTGGCCGCGGCAGCCGCCTGAAGGAGTTGACGGATCGGCGCGCCAAGCCCGCCGTCTATTTCGGCGGCAAGGCCCGCATCATCGACTTCGCCCTTTCCAATGCGCTGAACTCCGGTATCCGACGCATCGGCGTTGCCACCCAGTACAAGGCGCACTCGCTGATCCGCCACCTGCAACTGGGCTGGAACTTCTTCCGCCCCGAGCGCAACGAGAGCTTCGATATCCTGCCGGCGTCTCAGCGTGTCTCCGAGACCCAGTGGTACGAAGGCACCGCTGACGCCGTCTTCCAGAACGCCGACATCATCGAGTCCTATGCGCCGGAATACATGGTCATCCTGGCGGGCGACCATATTTACAAGATGGACTACGAGCTGATGCTGCAGCAGCACGTCAACTCGGGCGCCGACGTGACCATCGGCTGTCTTGAAGTGCCGCGCATGGAAGCAACTGGCTTCGGCGTGATGCATGTCGATGCCACCGACAGGATCATCGACTTTGTCGAAAAGCCCGCCGATCCGCCGAGCATTCCGGGCAATGAAGACTTCGCTCTCGCCTCCATGGGCATCTACGTCTTCCAGACGAAGTACCTGATGGAACTTCTGCGCCGCGATGCGGCCGACCCGGATTCGAGCCGCGACTTCGGCAAGGACATTATCCCTTACGTGGTGAAGAACGGCAAAGCCGTCGCCCACCGCTTCGCGCAGTCCTGCGTCCGTTCCGATTTCGAGCGCGAGCCTTACTGGCGTGACGTCGGCACGATCGACGCCTACTGGCAGGCCAATATCGACTTGACCGACATCGTTCCGGAACTCGATCTCTACGACAAGTCCTGGCCGATCTGGACCTATTCCGAGATCACTCCGCCCGCCAAGTTCGTCCACGACGACGAAGGCCGCCGCGGTTCGGCGATCTCTTCGCTGGTTTCGGGCGACTGCATCATTTCCGGTTCGGCCCTCTACAAGAGCCTGCTGTTCACCGGCGTCCGGGCAAACTCCTATTCCCGCCTCGAAGGCGCCGTGGTCCTGCCGAAGGTGCAGATCGGCCGTCATGCGCGTCTCACGAATGTCGTGATAGACCATGGTGTGGTGATCCCCGAAGGCCTGATCGTCGGCGAGGATCCGGAAATGGATGCCAAGCGCTTCCGCCGCAGCGAAAACGGGATCTGCCTCATCACACAGGCAATGATCGACAAACTGGGATAGCCTCGTCCATGAAGGTCCTTTCGGTCGCCTCCGAACTCTATCCGCTGATCAAGACCGGAGGCCTCGCCGACGTCGCGGGCGCGCTTCCCATTGCGCTCGCAGCCCATGGCGTCGAGACGAAGACGCTGATCCCCGGCTATCCGGCCGTGATGAAGGCCGTGAAGAAGCCGAAGAAGGTCCACGAGTTCGACTATGTCCTCGACGAACGGGCGACCCTGCTTGAGGTCAAGCACGAAGGTCTCGACCTCCTGATCCTCGACTGCCCGCAGCTCTACGAGCGTTCGGGCGGTCCCTACCTCGACACCCAGGGACGGGACTACCCCGACAACTGGAAGCGCTTTGCCCTCCTGTCCAAGGTTGGTGCGGAAATAGCAGCCGGCGTATTGCCCGGCTTCAGGCCGGATCTGGTGCATGTCCATGACTGGCAGGCAGCCCTGGTCCCGGTCTACATGCGTTATGCCGAAGCGCCGGAAGTCCCGAGCCTCATTACTATCCACAACATCGCGTTCCAGGGTCAGTTCGGCCCGACGCTTTTCCCCTATCTCGGTCTGCCCGACCATGCCTGGCACGAAGCGCTCGAATATTACGGCACGATCAGCTACCTGAAGAGCGGCCTCTTGACCGCCCATGCACTCTCGACCGTCAGCCCCTCCTATGCCGAGGAAATCCTGACTCCGGAGTTCGGCATGGGCCTCGACGGTGTCATCGCTAGCCGTGCTGCCGATCTCTACGGCATCGTCAACGGCATCGACGCCGATGTCTGGAACCCGGCTTCGGACCCGCTGCTGACCAGCCACTACTCCGGCACGGCACTGAAGAAGCGCGCCGGCAACAGGGCCGCCATGGTCGAGCGTTTCGCCTTTGATGGCGATGACGGCCCGATTTTCTGCGTGATCTCGCGCTTGACCTGGCAGAAGGGTCTCGACCTGCTTCCCGAGGTGATCGACGAAATCGTCAACGCCGGCGGCAGGCTCGCAATTCTCGGCTCCGGGGAAAGCGGCATCGAGGCGGCCTTGCAGGGCGCGGCCGCGCATCAAAGCGGCCGAGTCGGCATGGTGCTCGGTTACGACGAAAAGCTTTCGCATGTCATGCAGGCGGGCTCAGACGTTATCCTCGTGCCCTCGCGCTTCGAACCCTGCGGTCTGACGCAGCTTTATGCGCTGCGTTACGGCTGCATACCGCTGGTGGCCCGTACCGGCGGTCTCGCCGACACGATCATCGATGCCAATGAAGCGGCTCTCGCTGCAGGTGTTGCGACCGGTGTTCAATTTGCACCCGTCACGGCCGACGCGTTTCGCCGCGCCATCCGCCGCACGCTCCGTCTTTACAGTGACCAGCGTCTCTGGTCGCAGATACAGAAGCAGGGCATGAAGTCCGACGTCTCCTGGACCAGGAGCGGCGCGACCTATGCCGAACTTTATCAACGCCTCGTCTCGAAAGGCCAGTAATCGATGATCTCGACCGTCTCCACGAAACCCTATGCGGACCAGAAGCCCGGCACATCGGGACTGCGCAAGAAGGTTCCGGTCTTCCAGCAGGAAAACTATGCGGAGAACTTCATCCAGGCGATTTTCGACAGCCTGGAAGGCTTCGAAGGCCAGACGCTGGTGATTGGCGGCGACGGCCGCTACTACAACCGTGAAGTCATCCAGAAGGCGCTGAAAATGGCCGCTGCCAATGGCTTCGGCAAGGTCCTGGTCGGCAAGGGCGGCATCCTGTCTACCCCGGCGGCCTCGCATGTCATCCGCAAATACAAGGCCTTCGGCGGCATCGTGCTCTCGGCCAGCCACAATCCCGGCGGACCGACCGAAGACTTCGGCATCAAGTACAATATCGGCAATGGCGGCCCGGCACCGGAAAAGATCACCGATGCGATCTTCGCCCGCACCAAGACCATCGACAGCTACAAGACGGTTGACGTCGCCGACATCGACCTCGACACGGTCGGCAGCTTCGATCTCGCCGGCATGACGGTCGAGGTGATCGATCCGGTCGCCGACTATGCCGACCTGATGGAAACTCTCTTCGACTTCCCCGCCATCCGCAGTCTGATCGCAGGCGGCTTCCGTGTGGTGATCGATAGCATGAGCGCCGTCACCGGCCCCTATGCCGTCGAGATCCTCGAAAAGCGCCTCGGGGCTCCCGCCGGTTCCGTGCGCAACGAAGTCCCCCTGCCCGACTTCGGCCACCACCATCCCGATCCGAACCTGGTGCATGCCAAGGAGCTCTATGACGATGTCATGAGCGCCGACGGCCCGGACTTCGGCGCGGCCTCAGATGGAGACGGCGACCGCAACATGGTGGTCGGCAAGGGCATGTTCGTCACGCCATCAGACAGCCTCGCCATGATCGCCGCCAACGCCACCTGCGCGCCCGGCTACAAAAACGGCATCGCCGGCATCGCGCGCTCGATGCCGACAAGTGCCGCGGCCGACCGCGTTGCCGAAAAGCTCGGCATCGGCATGTACGAGACCCCGACCGGCTGGAAATTCTTCGGTAACTTGATGGATGCCGGCAAGGTGACCGTCTGCGGCGAAGAAAGCTTCGGCACCGGCTCCGACCATGTGCGCGAAAAGGACGGCCTCTGGGCGGTGCTCTTCTGGCTCAACATCGTCGCCGCCCGCAAGCAGAGCGTCAGAGAGATCGTGGAAAGCCACTGGGCCGAATACGGCCGCAACTACTATTCGCGCCACGACTATGAAGGCGTGGAAACGGACAGTGCCAACGCCCTCGTCACAGCCCTCCGCGCCAAGCTCGACAGCCTGCCCGGCACCACAATCAACGGTCTGACCGTGACGGCTGCCGACGACTTCGCCTATCACGACCCGATCGACCACTCCGTCTCGAAGAACCAGGGCATCCGCATCCTCTTCGAAGGCGGCAGCCGCATCGTCTTCCGCCTCTCCGGCACCGGCACCTCGGGCGCGACGCTTCGCCTTTACGTAGAACGCTACGAGCCCGACGCCAGCCGCCACGGTATCGAGACGCAAGCGGCCCTGGCGGACTTGATCGTGGCAGCCGAGGAAGTGGCCGAGATCAAGCGGTATACGGGCATGAGCGAGCCGACGGTCATTACGTGACCTGACTCACAGCCTCTGAAAACAATCTCAACCCCGGCGTTTTCGACACCGGGGTTTTTCTTTGCCAGCAGCATGCTGTAACCCGCAAGATCAGATGGCCTGAGTCTGTCATTTCCTGTCATTTCCCGTCATAGCGGTGCCGAGGGAGACAAATGCCTTGCCGACCAGGGGCATTGGGAGGCGGTTGAAGCGAGCCGAACGGGAAAACACGAGGGACCGCCCGCAAGATCGAGTGGCGAGCAAGCAGCTCAAACCTTCACCGCCGAAGGGCGATAAGTAAGCCCTTACTGATCACCGATTTTAAATCGAGCGGCCGTACCACACCACCCGGCCGGCGACCTGGAGGCGCTTTGCTGTCTCCTCTGAGACCTCTTCGGCAGGGTATCGGTCA
>JAIXSF010000412.1 GCA_027484835.1 Rhizobiaceae bacterium
CATCGCCAGCGGCGCGATCGAGCGCCACATGGTGTTCGCCAACAATGACCGTCCCGGTATCATGCTGGCCTCTGCCGGCCGCACCTATCTCAACCATTTCGGCGTTGCCGTCGGTGCCAAGGTCGGCGTCTATACGGCGCATGACTCGGCCTATGAAGCGGCGATCGATCTGAAGAAGGCGGGCGTATCGGTGCCCGTCATCGTCGACGCCCGCGAAAAGCCGGGTGAGGGCGTTCTGGCCCAGGCGCGTGCGCTCGGGATCGAAGTGCTGACCGGTCATGGTGTTGTTGACACATCAGGTCGACTTCGCGTCCGCTCGATCACCGTTCGCCGCAATGGTGGCGGTTCTACCCGCAAGATCGAGGTCGATGCGCTTCTGATGTCGGCCGGCTGGACGCCGTCGGTGCACATGTTCTCGCAGTCGCGCGGCAAGCTGAAATATGATGCCGCAAACGACCGCTTCCTGCCGGATGTCTATGTGCAGGACTGCGTTTCCGTCGGCGGCTGCAACGGCACCGACGATCTGCAGGCGCTGCTCGACGAGGCGACTGCTGCCGGTCTGTCCTCGGCCAGGGCTGCGGGTGCCACCGAGACGCCAGCCGTCTCGCTGTCGGGTGCGAATGCCCATGTCTGGACCGGCGGCATGATCGGCGCTGCCGAAGGCGCTGGCCGCGAGGACAACGTCAAGGCCTTTGTCGACTTCCAGCACGATGTCTGCGCCAAGGACATTCGTCTGGCCGTGCGCGAGGGCATGCATTCGATCGAGCATATCAAGCGCTTCACGACGAACGGCATGGCGTCCGATCAGGGCAAGCTGTCCAACATGCATGGCCTTGCCATTGCGGCGGAAGTGCTGGGCAAGGAGATCCCGCAGGTCGGTCTCACCACCTTCCGTGCGCCCTATACGCCTGTCACCTTCGGCACGCTGATCAACCATTCGCGCGACGCGCTGTTTGACCCCGTGCGCAAGACGCCGATGCATGCCTATGAGGTCTCCCAGGGCGCCGTCTATGAAGATGTCGGCAACTGGAAGCGCGCCTGGTATTACCCCAAGGCGGGCGAGGACATGCATGCCGCCGTGAACCGCGAAGGCAAGACGGTGCGCGAGGCAGCTGGCGTGTTCAACGCCTCGACGCTCGGCAAGATCGAGGTCGTCGGTCCCGACGCTGCCGAGTTCCTGAACCTGATGTACACCAATGCCTGGGACACGCTGAAGCCTGGCAAGGCGCGTTACGGCATCATGACCCGCGAAGACGGCTTCATCTATGACGATGGCGTCGTCGGTCGCTTGGCCGAGGATCGCTTCCACGTGACCACCACGACGGGCGGTGCGCCGCGCGTCATGCATCACATGGAAGATTATCTGCAGACGGAATTTCCGCATCTGAAGGTCTGGCTCACCTCGACCACGGAACAGTGGGCGGTCATTGCCGTCCAGGGTCCGAAGGCGCGCGACATCATCGCGCCTTTCGTCGAGGGCATCGACATCTCGAACGAGGCCTTCCCGCATATGAGCGTGGCCGAAGGCAAGTTCTGCGGCGTGCCGACGCGCCTCTTCCGCGTGTCGTTCACCGGCGAGCTCGGCTTCGAAGTCAACGTTCCCGCTGATTTCGGCGCTGACGTCTTCCGGCAGATCTGGGAGCGTGCCCAGTCGCTCGGCGCCTGCCTCTACGGCACCGAGACCATGCACGTGTTGCGCGCCGAGAAGGGCTATATCATCGTCGGTCAGGATACCGACGGTACCCTGACAGCTGACGATGCCGGGCTCTCCTGGGCGGTGTCGAAGAAGAAGACCGACTTCGTCGGCATTCGCGGCATGAAGCGGCCGGATCTCGTCAAGGAAGGCCGCAAGCAGCTCGTCGGCCTCTTCACCAAGGATCCGAACGAAGTGCTGGAAGAGGGTGCGCAAATCGTCGCCAACCCGAACCAACCGAAGCCGATGACCATGCTCGGGCATGTGACCTCGTCCTACTGGTCGGAAAATCTCGGTCGTTCGATTGCGATTGCCATGGTGGCCGGTGGCCGCGCACGGATGGGTGAGACGCTTTACGTGCCGATGAAGGACAAGACCATCGCGGTGGAAGTCACCGACATGGTGTTCGTTGACAAGGAAGGAGGCCGCATCCATGGCTGATACGTCTGTTGCAGAACGCAAAACCGTTCTTGCCGGCTTCCACGGCGGCAGCGCCAAGGTGCGCCTCACCCCGGCGCTTCCCGCCACCCGCGTCTCGCTGCGCGCCGGTGCCGATGCCGTTGCCGGCCTTTCGAAGTCGCTCGGTCTCAAGCTTCCGACAAAGCCGAAGACGTCCGCTTCCGCCAAGGGCCGCACGGCCTTCTGGATCGGTCCGGACGAATGGTTCCTGATCGACGAGAAGGGTGATGCCCTGATGGCCGATTGCGCCGCCTCTGGCGTGGTTCATTCGGCGACCGATATCTCCCACCGCAACACCGCGATCATCGTCTCGGGGCCTGCGGCCGCCGATACGCTCAACGCTGCCTGCCCGCTCGACCTCTCGCTCGCCGCCTTCCCTGTAGGGGCCGTGACGCGCACGGTGTTCGGCAAGATCGAGATCATCCTCTACCGCGTCGAGGAAGACACATTCCGGGTCGAATGCTGGCGGTCGTTTGCGGAATATGCATTCGGCATGCTCGCCGAAGGTGCGGAGGATGCCTCGCTCTGAGGGGCGGATGCTTGAAGAGATTTGAAGGAGGCCGGGGTTACCCGGCCTTTTTCATTCAGGCTTCATCCTACAAGCCTTCCCAACCCACCCATTTCACCCAGCGCCCATGAAAATCCGCGCGGCCGATCTCGCGAGTCTCGCCCTCCGGCCAGAGCGTGAGCAGGATTGCTGCCCCGTCCGGCTTGCCGTCGGCTTCCAGTTGCAGGCGGGCCAGCGGGGCGTCCAGCGTCGCGCGGCTGCCTGCGTCTGCGATCAGGGCTTCACCCTCGGCCTTCAGCGCTGGCGGGAGATATTGCCAGGCGATGGTGTGGTAGATCACGTGGGTCACGCCCGGGCGTGGCGTTCCCAGACGTCCGCGCAGCCAGTCGATGGCGTCGGCCTTTTCCACCTTCAGGCCGCTTTCGGTCGCCATTTCAAGGGCCGCTGCCGTCCGCTCGAGGCGGTCGTGCTGGTCGGCCCAGATATAGGAATAAAGCCGCAGCCGGTCGTCTTGCGAGGCGGGGTCGAGCGGGTTCAGGTCGCAGCCGGCTCGCTCGATGATGTCGATTGCGGCTTGTGGTGGCGGGGGACCTTCCCAGCGCGGGGCGAGCTCGACGGTTGAGGTCCCACCCCAGTGGAAGTCTTCAAGTGTGTAGCTGTAGCGATCCCACTGAAGGTTCAGTCCCGCGCTGGCGCCGACTTCGGAGAGCATAAGCGGCTTGCCGGTCAAGGCAGTGATGGTCAGGAAACCGGGGAGCAGGGCGGAGGAGCGGCGCACTTCGTTGGTCTGCGGCGCCGACTTGAGGCGCTCCAGTATGAAGGCTTCGTCGCGCCGCATGGTAGCTTCGATGGCATCCCAGAGCGTGTCGTCGTCGACAGCATGGGGTGGATAGACGGTCGCGAGAGCCGTGTCCTGGCCGGATCGAACAAGGGCATGCAGCGTGCCGGCCAGCCTGAGCGCCAGCGCATCACCGGTTCCGTCTGGATTGCCGGGCCAGCCGAGCACTGTTTCACCGACACGGGTCTCTACGGTCAAACGTTCTGCCGCCAGCGTGCACAGGCGGGCTGTGAAGGGTGAGCCAAGATCGCTGCACGCCTTGGCCTGTCGAAGGAAACTTTGGCGGATCAGTTCACTCAGCTCGTCGCTCATACCGGTATCCGCCTCTCGTGTCAGACGCCTTCCGGACGATCCTTCGGGTCGAACTGGGAAATCGTGATCCAGTCGGCGGTGAGGGCCGGCTTGCGCTCGTCCTCGATCTCGACGGTCACTTCATAGGTGTTCATCAGCATGCCGGCACCCCGAAAGCGGGCTTCGGCAAGCCTGAAGGAGCCGCGAATGCGCTTGCCGGTCTTAACCGGCGACATGAAGCGAACCTTCTCGAAGCCGTAGTTGATGCCCATGGTCTGCTCTATGATCTTCGGCAGGCAGTTGTAGTTCATGGCCGACAGCAGCGAGAGTGTCAGAAAACCGTGAGCAATGGTGCCGCCAAAGGGTGTTTCGGCGGCGGCGCGCACCGGG
>JAIXSF010000037.1 GCA_027484835.1 Rhizobiaceae bacterium
GCATGAACCTCGTCGTCGCCGAGACCCGCATTGGTGAAGTCGTCACCGTCACCGCCGGTCACCACATCGTCACCGTCCTCACCGCGAAGGATGTCCGAACCGGCCTGGCCAACCAGGATATCGTTGCCCGCACCGCCAAGCATCGTGTCGTTGCCACCAGCACCCAGCAACGTATCCGACAACGCCGTGCCGATCAGTGTGACCGGTGCTTGACCAGAGGCCGGAGGCGTGACGACCTCGCCATTGTCGTCGCCATCCTCGTCTTCAACATCAGTCTCGTCGTCATGGCCGTGATCTGTGCCGGCCTCGACGAGCGTCGGAGCAGCGCCAGTGAATGTCAGCGAGTGACTGCCGTTCGACAGCGTGATCGTGCCGTCGCCATTGTCGGTTTCGGTGTAGTCCGCCGGATTGGCATCCGCCGCCACTTCGACCACATCCTGAGGACGCAAGGCCCCGATGATCGTGTCATTGCCGCCATTCGAGCGGAAGACAATGCGGTGGGCGGAGCCCAGCGCCGAAATGTCGACTGTGTCGTTTCCAACTGACCCATCGATGGTGATCGTCGAATAGTTCAGGCTGGTGCTGACAAAGTTGCCGATAACTTCGATGATGTCGCCGCCGTTCGTACCGGTGTCGAGGCCGCCGTTGTTGTTGTTGGCGGTGACATTCAGCGTGTTGATGACGATTTCCTCGATGTTATCGAGTTCTGCGACCACTGTTTCGGCACCGTTCGCCAGAGCGCGGGTAATGACAATTTCGGTTGTCGGAAGGAAGACGGTACCCAGCGCGGCGGCAAGTGCGGCATTCTGGTTGTTGGTGACGGCATAGATGCGGAAGCGTTCGGCACCCTGCACGCCCGTCAGACGATAGGTATCATTGCCTTGCCCTCCGTCAACGATGTCCCGGCCCTGGTCGCTGGACTGGTTGATGGTATCGTCGGCCCCACCGGCGAGGATGACATCATTGCCGGCGCCACCATCGAGGGTGTCGCGGCCTGCACCACCATTCAATCGGTCATCGCCGGAGCCACCATTGATGGTGTCGTTGCCGCCTTGGCCGTTGAGGATGTCGTTGCCACCGTTCCCGTTTAGCGTATCGTTGTTGCTGCCGAAAGCGCCCACGTCCGCGCCGTTGGCGATATCGTCCCCCGCGGTCCCATTGAACGTGGAGAACGCAAAGCCGTTCCAGTTGTCTCCCACCACCTGCGTCGGGACTGAGTAGACGACTTCATTCGTGCCGACACCGTCCGTGAAAGACACCGCCACTCGCAATTGGCTCCCGACCTGCAGGCCGGGCGTAAAATTGGGAGCATTACCGCCCTGATTGCCGGGCACATTCGTCCAGGTGGCTCCACCATTCGACGAACTCTGCCATTGAAAGGCGAAGGTTCCGAGCCCATTGCGATCCTGAATAGCAGACGTATCGACAGACAGTGCGAAACCTTCGGTTGGCGAGACCAAGCCGTTTGTCGGTGTTGGATCGATGATCATAGGAAGCCCCGTCGCCGGCGAAGGGCGGAGCGCGTCCACGTCCATAGTCCGATCGGCGAACTGGATCTTCTCGATGTGGAACAGTCGATCCGTCCCCTCGGCCTGCAGGTTGCGGCCTGAGACGGTATCCACGACACCGGCCGTGGGGTTCACATGCGCGACAGTGACGCTTCCATCGTTGTTGAAGGTCACCTCGTAGTTCTCAAAATTGTCGTAATAGATGGCCGTATCGACATCAGCAGCACCGCCGCCGTTGACGATCTCACGGACCATCGATAGCTGGCTCGGTGCGAATGTGCGGTCGAAGAGCAGGCTGTCGAGGGTTGCACCGCCCTTTTGCGCGGTCGCGTTCGGCTTCAGGGCGCCGTTGACGAGATCGGCTTCCAGGTAGACCGGGCCAGCCAGACTGTCGGCGGTATACGGACCACCGGGTGCATCGATGCGAATGCGGACATTGAGCCACTTGTCGCCATCGATGATGTCGTTACCGCCCATGCCGCGCATCAGGTCGGAGCCGCCACCACCGAGCAGGATGTCGGAGCCGTCGGACGTATCCATGACCGCCAGCTGGCTGTCACCATTGGCATTGTTGGGATTGGTCAGCGTGAAACGCTGAAGATGTGCCACAAGCTCGCGCAGACCCGTGATGTTGTCGACATTCTTCTCAAGCAGCGCGTTGGAGAAGCTTTCGATCGGCGCGTCCGGGGTGACCTGCGCTGCGTTGCCGGCCGCGTCATAGCCACCGATCACCACGTCGCGACCGGTCAGGCTGTCATTGTTCTTCCAGCCGGAAAGGCCTTCGACGAGATCGTAGCGATCCCGCAGGATGTTGTTCTGCTGGTTGACGAAGATGCTGACATTCATGTCGGCATTGGCGTTGTAGTCATTGCCCTTGAAGGTCGTCCAGTCGAAGCCGGCCATGCCGTTGCTGCGGTTGATGCCGATACCCTGAACCATGATGTCGTCGCCGGATTCGGCGTCGAAATCCGTGTCATTCTCGCCCGAGATCATGATGTCATGGCCGATGACACGGGAGTTGAAGAACAATTCAGAATTGTCACCGGTCAGGGTGTTCATGTTCCCCTGGCCTTCCATCCAGTCATTGCCTTCGTTGCCATAGACGACGCCGCCGCCACCCGATGCGGCACGAATGTAGTCGTCACCTTCGCCGCCGAAGATGCTCTTGGCTTCCGAGCCCCCCGACAGGATATCCGAGCCGTCTCCGCCGAAGACGAGGTCGAGACCCATGCCACCGTTGATCAGGTCGTCGCCGGCCTCACCTTTAAGAACATCGGCAGCCCCGATATCCGTCCCGCTATCGGTGATAATGTCGGAACCGTCACCGCCATGGATATGATCGACGCCGAAGCCGCCCTCCAGCCGGTCGTTACCACCCTCGCCCCAGAGCGTGTCGTCACCAGCGCCGCCAATGATGATTTCCGATCGGTTCGTGCCCCCGAGAACGACGTGTTCGCCGCCATTGTATTTCAAGTAGTCCTGGGCACGCGTAACGAGGCTGGTTGTCCCCGTGATGGCGGAGATGACATCGGCGGGACGCGTCGGGTCGGCTGATCCGAGACCCTCGTTGTACTGCCGCGACCGATCCATCTCGATGACATAGTCCGCCGTCTGGAACGCCGCACCATTGATGTGCAGGCCGACCTCTTCAGTATCGGTGTTGCGTCGGATCAGGTCGGCGAAACTGTCGCTTTCCAGCTCGGTCAGCAGGTTCAGACCCTGGGTGCGGCTGAGATAGTAGAAGCGGTCACCATTCTGCAGCTTCTCGATCTGCAGTTCGAAGACGAAGGTGAAGGTCGAGCCCAGCATGCCGCCGAACGGCATAAGCGCTTCCGCAAGACCGCCGATCCAGAAGTCGACCTTATTGAGACCGCCGAGGGTGCCGCCTGCCCAGGCACCGGTCGCATTGAGGAAGTCGAGGCGATCGGATGGCGCGCCATCGCCGCCGAAGACAAGAGACCAGGCCACATCACGCTTTGCCTCGGCTGTCGTTGCCGACAGGATCGAGCTATGGGTGCCGTAAGCCGCGATGAAATTGACGATCGACAGCGGGTTCTTCAGGTTCTGGGCAAAATTCACCCAGCTCTCATAAGGCTTCAGATAGGTGTCCTGCGTCTGATCATAGATCTGGCGACGTGCTTCGTTCAGCGAGGGGACCCCGGTTTCCCGGGCACGGGCTATGTTGAGGGCGGCGAGATCAAGCGGCAGGCCGACCAGATTGTCGCGCAGTGCGCTGGTCATGAACTCGTCGATTTCGTTGCCGGCCTGGCGGGTCATGCCGCGCAGGATCGCTCCGGCTGCCGCATGGGCGTCGACGCCCTGCGCATCGAACATGACTGGGTCGAGGAAGGCGTCGATCAAACCCTTTTCTTCCGCACTGACCTGACCGCCGGCAAATTTCAGGATGTCGACGTCCTCGTTCAGCATCGAGTGACCGAAACGATAGACGACCTGGGCGAACTCCTCGAAGATCGCGCTGTCGATCTCGACTGAATTGGAGAAAACGAACGGGTCGATCTGTGGAGCAATCGCGCGAACGAACTCCTCGAAGACGAGGTGCTGATAAACCATCTCCGTCGAGAAGCGGGCTGCCTGGAAGAGGCGTTCGCCATCCCAGACAAGACCGGCGCTGCTGGTCGGCATTGTCGAGACATCGGTGAGAAGCCACTCGTTCAAGAAGGCGACGTCGCCTCCGGCGATGAGGCTTGCCTTGATCTCCTCGACCTGACGGTTGTGTTCGCCATGGAAGATGGCATGCGTCGCGGTCAGCGCAATATTCTCGTTGCCGCGACCGTCGCCGACGATGAAGTGGCGGTCAAGGAGTTCATTGTCATAGGTCGCGACGCCGCCGAATATGTTCGCGGGTCCCTGAGCGTTGCCAGTGTTCGTGTCGACATCAGCCGTCTTTTGAGCGTAGACGGCCTGTCCCTGTGCTGTGCGGGTCATCACATATTCACCCGGCACGGCATCATGGGCGATGTCGTTCAGGAAGGCGCGGCCGGCTGAGACCGCCTCCATGGCATTCAAGGGCGCGCTGAGACTGCCCTCTACCGCACCATTCGGGGTAACCAGTTGCGGGAAGCCGTTCGCACCGCGGACAAATTCACCGTAGAAATCGGTCAGCACGGCCGGAACAGCATGCACGTTGAGGTCATGCAGCTTTATGCCGAGCACGAGTTCTGCCTGGGTCTTGATGTCCTTCCAGGTCGGCGGGCCGCCGGTCGCACTTTCGAGCATCTGGCCGGTTGCGACAGGCTTGCCGCCGACGAGAACATATTCGCGCAGGAAGACCTGATGCGACGGGTTCGACGTGTAGACCTGGTTGAGGTCGATCCAGGGCGTTGTTTCATTCGTGTGGTTGCGAACGTCGTCGGCGGTGCCGATGACCCCATCGGCACCAGGCGCATTCGTTGCACGCGTCAGCACCATGAAGTTTGTCTGGCTGCCGACAACATAGAGCGGGTCGTCAGGCTGAAGCGGAATGTAGACGGAGCCAGAACCGCCCTTCGTGGTAAGGTCGAGACCGTGATCGAAGAACTGACCGAAAATGGTCATGAACCCATTGAAGGAAGCGGTGTCGCCCAGATCGGCGGCGATATTTTTGATGAAAACGTTGTTTCCGTCCATCTCCACGCCATGCGACTTCAACTCTGCGATGACGGCCGCTTTGGCGGCAGTCACGGCAGCATTGGCGATCGCGATGGCCGCCGCATCGGTCTGGGGAAGCGCTTGCAGGTTCGCTTGCGCGCCGGCGAGATCGGCCTGCGCCTCAGCGAGATCGGCGTTTGCAGCATTCAATTCGACCGTCTTGGCAGCAACCGCGGCCTCTGCGGCGACCTGTCCGGCTTCAGCCAGTTCCGCGGCCTCGACGAGGCTGACCTGCTGGTCGAGCTCTCCCTGCAGGTTCGTCACTGCGGCCGTATGCGCCGCTTGCGCGACAACGAGCGCTGCATCGGCGGCTTCGTCATTCTGCTGTGCGACTTCATAAGCCGTGCGAGCCGCGTTGTAGGCGAGCGTTGCCTGGGCCAGAGCGTCGGCGGAAGCTTGGTTCGGATTGGCCGAATAGCTATTGGCAGCGTTGTTGCGCGCAATCTCGGCAACCGTCAGGTTGGCAAGCGCAAGATTTTCCGCGCTCTGAGTCGCCGCAGCGGCATCGCTGGCTGCCTGCATCAGCGCAAGCTTGGCGGCGACATCGGCCTGAGCGGCTCCCACCTCGATCTGGTTCGCTACAACGGCAGCCTCCGCCACTGTCAGTGCGGCCGATCCCTGGGCCGCAGCATTGACGAGTGCGCTAAGTTCTACCTGCAGCGCTGTCACGGTCTGCTGGGCGGCGGCGACTGTGTTCTGGGCACTGTTGACGACAGCCTGAGCCTGGCTGCGTGCCGCAGCGGCTGACGTGGCTGCCGTCGCCACTGCGGCTTGCGCCTGAGTGACGGCAGCCTGGAGCTGCATGACCTCTCCCACGATCGTCAGCGCGTCGGCACCCGTGATCCCAACGGAGGCAAGTGCCGCGGAGATGGCTGCGGGATTGTTCAGCGACTGGTCGGCGACAAGGTTGGAGATGATGCGTGGCTGGCTATCATAGACGCTGCCCGACGGCTGGCCGTAGCTCGTCGGCTGACCAGTGCGCGGGTTGGCTTCGGCAGATGAAAACTGGGCGTCAAGTAAGCGCACCATTGGCTGGTCCGCCGATCCGAACCGCACCATGCCTGGCTGGAAATTGTTGAAGGAGCCATCTACGGTGCGCAGCCCGTATGGAAGCAGTGGGCTCGATACGAGCTGCTCCAAGGCCAGCCGCGGATCGGTCCCGGCATTCGACGCAGCGACATGCGCTTCAGCAATCTTGATCTGCCGTAGAATGAAATCCAGGTCGTTCTTGTTGAGCTGTACCATGATCCAACCGGGTTGCCCCGCCCCTCTCGTTGATTAACGCAGCCAGCCCTTGCTGATCGCGCATGTTCCGAAACTGGAGATTGTTGGAATTCGGGGGGCAAAACCATGTCGCATGGTCGAACGAAAATCTCCCTTATGGTCCGAATGGCACTAGGGACTTTGTACCCTAAGATCAGAGGGATGTGCCGATGTGGCCTTTTGCGCTTGCCTGGGAAGAAGCCTGTTACGACAAGCCGTGATACGCAGAGCTATACAAAGCCACAAGGGCAAGGCAACGACGTCCTTCTCCTGCGGCTACAAGCTTTCTGAGCAGCGCGACACCACGATTCATAGCAGCACACTGAGGGGACAGGCATCCAGAATTTCCGCGGCATCTTGCAGGCCACGTGCGCCAATCGACCTGCGCATTTTTTTGTCTAAGCGATTGAAAATCCTCGCTTCATGCCAGTGGCGCGTGGACTGCAGCGTTACCTCTAACTGCAGAACTTGCCGACGTTATCCGGTTGCAGACAGCGGGCCCATTTGGAGATTGGCCGACCGAGTTACCCCGTCCAACCGTCCCAGATGCGCCTGCGCCTCTTCGTTCTTGACCGTTTGCAGCCTCTTGGCCAACCAGTCGACGACGACGCGGACCTTGTTGCTTAAGTGTCGTGTCTGCGGATAGACGATGTAGAGCGGGATCGGGTCTCGCGGCCAATCGGGCAGGATCTCGACGAGTTCACCGCGATCCACATAGTCCTGAACGGTGAAGGCAATCGCCTGCGCGACACCGATGCCGGCGACAGCAGCGGCCATGTAGCTTCGGAACTCGTTGACCGAAATCACGTAATCGAGCCTGACCTCGACCTTCTCTTCTCCCCGCCGGAACTCCATCGGAAAAACGCGGCCCTCATAGGCCTTCATGTAGCCGACACCGAAATGTCCGTTGTCCAGATCGCGTGGATGCCGGGGAACGCCCATGCGTTCGAGATAGAGTGGTGCGGCATAGGTCCGCAGTTCGAGATCCGCCACCTTGCGGGCGACGAGCGATTGATCGGTCGGCGTGCCTGCCCTCAGCGCACAGTCGATGTTCTCGGCAACGTAGTCGACGATCCGGTCGCCGATGTCGAACTCCAGCTGGATTTTCGGGTAGCGCGTGTGGAAGTCACAGAGCGCCGGCATGATGATGCGGTCCGCAAA
>JAIXSF010000402.1 GCA_027484835.1 Rhizobiaceae bacterium
AGCGCCTGGCGGAAGATCGAAAGGGCGGAATAACGCATCGAACAACCTCTGCAAATGTCGCGTCACATTCGCATAGGCGTCACAAAGAGCAAGCGCGATCAGGACAAAAACTATGCTGTTTGAGACATGGAACACAGGTTTGAACGCAGTGCAGCACAGAAACATCAGCGGGTATTCCGGTGCAATGACAGAGCGCACTTCCAAACGCATCGCCACGGCAGTACACCTAAGGTGACATGATCGGGAGCCCGGTTCAGGTGCATCAGACGACAGACATTCTGCAGTTGTTCGAGGAAAGCGCGATTGCCGCCGGCCGGGTGATCCTCGACATTTACCGTGCCGGTGCAGCCGTACGCCTGAAGGGGGACAAGTCGCCGGTGACAGAGGCCGATGAAGCCGCAGAAGCCCTGATCCTCGACGCACTCTCCCGCGACCTGCCGGAAATCCCCGTCGTCGCCGAGGAAGAGGTTGCGGCCGGTCGCGTCCCGGATGTCAGCGGTGACCGTTTTATTCTGGTCGACCCTCTCGACGGCACCCGCGAATTCATCGGGGGCCATGATGATTTCACGGTGAACATCGCGCTGATCGAAAAAGGGGTTCCAGTTCTGGGCGTCGTCCATGCGCCAGCCCTTGGAACACTCTACATCGGCGGCGCAGGCAAGGCCGAGAAGGTGAAGCTGGACGAAGCGGACAATATCACCGCCCGCCTTCCCATTGCGGCGCGAACCCGGAGCGCATCGCCTTCCGCGCTCGTCTCCCGCTCGCACAATTGCGATGCGACCGAGGCCTATATCCGCAAGACGGAAATCATGGAGCGCAAGACCGTGGGCTCGTCGCTGAAATTCTGCCTCGTGGCAGAAGGCGTCGCGGATCTTTACCCGCGCTTCAGCCCGACGATGGAGTGGGATACGGCCGCAGGCGACGCGGTACTACGCGCGGCTGGCGGCATGGTGTCGACCGAAGACGGCGCCCCGCTCAGCTATGGAAAGCGGCTGCCGGGCCTGCGCGCCTTTGAAAACCCGCCCTTCCTGGCGACAGGACGCCCGCAGGAGCGGGGATGAGTTTTCCAAAAACTTGAACGACTTCAAGGGGGACAAGCGTTTTTCGTCCCCCTCCATCCGGCATGCCCGACACTGTCTGCTTCGACACCTGCTGCACCTGGCAGCCGAACCCGAAGGAGAGAGCATGCCCGATACCACCGCCAATCTCGACCTGCCCTTCATTCTGCCCGCCCAGGCGCAGAAACACGTCACGCACAATGAGGCCCTGCAAAGGCTGGATAGTCTGGTCCAGCTGGTGGTCGCCAGTCGCGCCTCGAGCCCGCCCGCCACGCCTGAAGAAGGTGAGATCCACTGGGTTGAAGCGCCCGAAACCGGTCCCTGGACAGGCCATGCCGGGCGACTGGCAGTGTTTCAGGATGGAACCTGGATGTTCCTCGCGCCGAAACCGGGCTGGTCTGCCGTCTTTCTTGACGAGCAGCGCCTGAAGCTCTTCGATGGCGCCGACTGGATCGATCCGCCGCTCCCCGATGCCGACAGCCACAACCGGCTCTCAGTTTCGTCGCCCGCAACACTCTTCAACCATTCTGGAGACAGTCATCGCCTGACCATCAACAAGGCAGCCACGATCGATACGGCAAGCCTGATCTTCCAGTCGAACTGGCAGGGCCGTGCCGAATTGGGGCTCGCGGGAGAGGATCGCTTTTCGCTTAAGGTGAATGGCGACACGACCGGCTGGCGCCAGGCCTTGAGCGTGACGCCGGAAGGTTATGTTCGCCATGATCAGCGCCCCCTCGCCCGGGCATCGCTCTCGCCCGCAACACTCACCCCGGCGGCCGGCAGCTTCACGGGGTTTGATATCCTGCATCTTTCGGGCGGAGACGTCGCGCTCGGCAGCCCGCTTTCCTCGGGCAACGGGCGTCCGCTGGTAATCCCGGCTTCCGGCTTTTACCTGCTGTCGCTGAACGTGGCGGCGATCAGCACCGCAAGCCACGCGATCCATGTCAGCCGCAACAGTGCAGGCGATATTCTCAGCCATGTGGGTGGGGCCGGGTCGTCGAGCGCGCTTGCCGTCGTCTGGCTGGACGCCGGCGATTTGCTCAGCCTCCGCCACGAAGGTGCCATCCAGTACCAGTTCGGCTACGGCAAGACCGAGATCTGCCTCTCCCTGCTGTGACGACCTGGCAAAAATAAAAAAAGGCGCTGCGGTTTCGCAGCGCCTTTCGGCAATTCAGACGATCCTGTGCATCAGAGCAATCGGTAACGGCAGGCGCGTGCGACCGCCTGCATGCGGTTGACAGCTTCGAGCTTGCGCATGGCGCTCTTCAGATAGCTGACGACGGTATGGCTGGAGATATCGAGAATGATGGCGATTTCGTCGCTGCTCTTGCCGGCAGCCGACCAGCGGAGACATTCGACTTCACGCGCCGAAAGCTTTTCCTTCGGGCCGAGCCGCGGAACCAGAGCCTCGACACCGGCGTCGAGCAGTTCCATGGCGCTCAGCTGCATCATCGCGATCTCGTGCCGTTCCGGCATGGTGTTCCGACCGGAAAAAACCAGAATGTAATGGGTCTGGTTGCGGTCATAGAGCCCGAGCACCAGCGAGGCGCCGAGCTCGAACTGCTGGAAAACCGGGGCAAGCGGTTGGCGCGCTTCCGAACCGGCCGGCCCCAGGAACAGATTGTCATGGGTGAAGACCGGGAGGATCGACTGCTTCATCCGCGCAACGACCTGGCTTCCCGCATACACTTCTGCCGCCTCATAGGCGAGGCGCAGCTCGTCGGGCCAGGTGCAGACGATCAGGTTGGCCGCGAATTCCGGGCTGTCGGCCTTCGGAAAGCGGGCGAGAAGACAGTGCCGAAAGCCGTACTCTCGTCCGAGCGCAAATAGATCGCGTCCCCATGAGCCCGTGGAAAGCGCTGCGCTCTGGAAAACGGCATCGCCGTCCCCGAGACTGTGACGGCCCGTCACATCAGTTGGCCTGAACATAAAACTCCTTTCGAACGGACATTCGTCCGATCGGGATCTGGATATATGTGGACATTGAATCGTTCCATAAAGGAACGGGTATCAGCCGGGCCTGTCGCCGATCTTACGGCGCAAACTGCACCGAATAGAAAGACACGTGCACATACAGCCGAAAAAAATCGGCTGACGCCCGGGTATGGGTGAGCGTCCTTTGCCACAGAAGCCAAGCGTGCAGTAGTGGCTACGCTCGCATAACTCCTATGCAAATGCTGCAAGTTTAATCAAAGGAACAATAATCAGGGCGAATCCGGTCGAAACGCGGTCGTGAAAATTATTATCAAATGCTTACAATGGGCTTAGGCAAATTTTAAAGCATCGGTCCTAGTATGCGGGTGTGTGGTCTTGAGTTTGTATAGAGAGTCCAATGACCGAAATGATCCGCCCACGAGTGAAATATGTCATCGGCCCCGATGGCAGCCCCCTGACGATTGCCGATCTTCCGCCGGCCAATACACGCCGCTGGGTGATCCGCCGCAAGGCTGAGGTTGTCGCGGCAGTGCGTGGCGGCCTATTGAGCCTGGAAGAGGCCTGTGAACGCTACACGCTGACGGTCGAGGAGTTCCTCTCCTGGCAGTCTTCGATCAGCGACCACGGCCTGCCGGGCCTGCGCACCACCCGAATTCAGCAGTATCGCCATTAGTACCTTTGGTGCCGGTTCGCCGGCACACTAAGTTTTTTGACAAGACCCATCCTGAACCGGCACGGCCCAGCCTGCCGGTTTCATGCTTTCTGGGGCACAGCCCTTCGGCCAAGAGCACTCAAGGCAACCACCGCCAGGCTAGATCCCGCATAAAACCAGAGACCCGGCTGGGTAAAAGCCTGCGCCAGCCCGCTCGTTTTCGTCGCAAAAATGACGATGGCAACGAGCAACACATCCATCATTGACCACTTCGATAGCACCGGCACCAGACGATCGAGAAACCCGGTCTGCTGAAGGCTATCCCCGGCCACCTGTTCGGCAGCGACAAGCAGAAGCTTGGCGAGCGGAAAGATGATGGAAACCAGGCCGACAAGCACGGCGAGCGCCGCATCCCCGCCCGTCCACAGAGAGAGTATGACCTCGACCAGGGAGGCATCGGTCGAAAAGACGTAAAAGCTCTCGAACCGCATCAGCGGAAGTGTGACCCCAAGAGCGAAAGACGCAGGAGCACCGACAAGGAGAAGCGCCTTCAACCAGACCAGCAACGAGGTTCCCCTTGCGATATCGAACACTGCGTGTCCGGCTCCATCGTTGCCGGTTCGCAAGGGCCAATGTTAAGCAGAAGCAGGAAACGACGGCAACAGGAGGCCAGGATGTACATCACCAGTGAGGAAGCAGGGTCCGGCGGACGCTATATGGGCCGGGTCGATGGCATAGCGGAACCGGCGCTCATGACCTTCTCCCGCGCCTCCCCCACTCTGATCATCATCGATCATACCGAGGTGCCGGGCGAGATGCGCGGAACCGGCGCCGGTCAGGCGCTCGCCGAGCATGCGGTTGCCGAGGCGCGCAAGGGCGGCTGGAAAATCATCCCGCTCTGCCCCTTCATGAAGGCGCAGATGGACCGCCATCCGGACTGGAATGACGTTCGACAGGGGTGATCCCAAGGCTATAAACGAACAAAGGCGGACGCAGAGTAACCTGCGACCGCCTTCCTTTTCGAAATCTCAACCAGACTGAATAGCGTTATTCAGGCCCGGACACGCATCTGGCCATCGCGCTCTTCGAGAGCCGCCGCCTTCTGGTATTCCGCTTCTGCCTCTTCCAACGCCAGTTCTGCTGCTTCCTGCTGGACCTTCAGTTCCCGAATGGAGACCTGAAGATTGTCCGCGCGCTGGCGAGCTGCCTTGGCGAAGGTGGGATAGGCGAAATGATTGGGATCCGAGATGCCGGATTTCTTTTCCTCGATGCCGATCTGAGCTTCGAGCTCCTTCGCCATCCGTTCGAACTCCGACATCATCGACTGCAACTGCTGCAATTGCCGACGCTTTTCGGTAACCTGAAAACCTTTCAGGCGTACCAGGCTCTCACGCGACTTCATACGCAATACTCCCGTGATGCGAGACCCCCCGCCACACTTGCTACTCAACACGCCCGCCACCGATTCGTCCAAAAAAAGTCCGCGGCGTTAACAAAAACCTACCTTTGGTAACCTTTCGTTTACGGGCATCGTTAATGATAAGGCCGATCACTTAAGGGTCAGTAAATGCCAGAGCTCGAAAAGAGCTCCCGACAATGATGAGTCAAATGAATCGGTTACAGGGGTTTCCTGAGGCGCAGATTCAGGTGTGGCGATGACCGAAACACATGAAAAATCAGGAGGCTGATATCTTTGCTTAATAAATTCGATACACCTTGCCAGAGGGAATCAGAATTTGTTAACCAATTGGTGGCAGCCTTCAAATCAGGCAACGACTGGATCCGTATCGCGTAGGGGGCCATCTTGACCTTTCGGCGGCGGTAAAGGGGATAAATATGCGGGTTCTACTCATTGAAGACGATAGCGCAACGGCGCAGAGCATCGAACTGATGCTCAAGTCCGAGAGCTTCAACGTCTACACTACCGATCTCGGCGAAGAAGGTGTCGACCTCGGTAAACTCTACGACTACGACATCATTCTGCTCGACCTGAACCTGCCTGACATGTCCGGTTACGAGGTGCTGCGTACCCTTCGCCTGTCCAAGGTGAAGACGCCGATCCTGATTCTTTCCGGTATGGCGGGCATTGAAGACAAGGTTCGTGGTCTCGGCTTCGGCGCCGACGACTACATGACGAAGCCGTTCCACAAGGACGAGCTCGTCGCACGCATTCACGCCATCGTCCGCCGCTCGAAGGGCCATGCGCAGTCGATCATCGTCACCGGCGAACTGATCGTAAACCTGGACGCCAAGACTGTTGAAGTCGGCGGCCAGCGCGTTCACCTGACCGGCAAGGAATACCAGATGCTGGAGCTCCTCTCGCTCCGCAAGGGTACGACACTGACGAAGGAAATGTTCCTGAACCACCTCTACGGTGGCATGGACGAACCGGAACTGAAGATCATCGACGTCTTCATCTGTAAGCTCCGCAAGAAGCTCGCAAATGCTGCCGGTGGTGCAAACTACATCGAAACCGTCTGGGGCCGCGGCTACGTGCTGCGCGAACCGGATGGCGCAGAGTTCATGGAAACGGCCTGAGGCTTTTCCGACCATCCCCTTGCCGGAGGCCCGCGTTGATGACGCGGGCCTTTTGCTGTTGAGGTCCACGATCGGGATCGAGGATCGCCCCGCCGCCGGCCGCAACGACAAAAGGCGGCACCCTGGGGTACCGCCCTTCTAGATACTTCAGATGATCTGCGTGATCAGGCGGCGATCGCCTTGTCGCCGAAGGTCTTCGTGAGGATCTCGCGATCGAACGGCTTCAGCAGGAAGTCATTGGCGCCCGCACGCTTGCCCGCCATCATTACCTTGAGTTCTGCTTCGACGACGCAATAATAGATCTTCACGGCCTTGCCATCCGGAAAGGCGCGAACGTTCGAGATCAGAGTGAGGGCGTCATCCATGCCGGCATCGACGATCATCACGTCAGGAAGCTCCCGCTCGCAGCGCGTCAGCGCTTCGCGCCCGGAAGCCGCTTCCGAGACCTGATATCCAAGCTCCGACAGGATCTTCTTGCCGACCTTGCGAACGATGTCCGAGCCGTCTGCGATCATCAAGCGCTTCATGGTCAACTCCTCTCCCCGAAAAGGGGATCTCGAATAGAACCACAACCTTAACGGCTCGCGCCTAAAGAAAGGTTACCGGTTGTGGGGCCTGAGCGTCCCGGATTGGGACGAATCAGGCAACGATCTCGGCCGTGAATGCGATTTCGCCTTCGCTCGGCAGGCATTTCAGCTCCATGCCGCACTCTTCGGCAAGCAGCACCGTGTAATAGGGCTGGATCGTATGGGCGTCGACGGCCTCTTCCAGGTGACCCGAGAGGATTTCCTGGTACTTCGGCGGCACGCGCAGCATGCGCCCCTTGGCGACGATCTTGAACTTCGCATCCGTCTCCGGGTTTTCCAGGGAGATGTCGAGCGAGCCGCCGCGCGGGATGGCACCGTAGGCGACGAGGAAGAGGTTGAGCAGCAGCTTGACGCGGTTCTTCGCGATGATCGCTCGCGGACCGATCCAGGTGACCTCAGTCTTCTTTTCGGCCTGAGCGAAATCCTTGGCAGCCTTCTCGGCCTCACCGGTGTCGATCGACGCGCCGACCGAACCGGAAGCGCCGAAGGCCAGCCGGGCGAACTTGAGGCGGACGGATGCATTGAGAGCGCTGGTCCGGATCAGATCCATCGCGTCCGCGTCAGCGCCACCTTCATCGAGAAGCTCGAGGCCGTTGTTGATCGCACCGACAGGCGAGATCACGTCGTGGCAGACGCGGCTGCAGAGCAGCGCTGCGAGGTCGGGACCTGCAAGCGTGAGGTTGGGGTTCTTCGCCATGGTCGTCTCCAGAAGATGTTGACCCTAGCGCAACAGGCGGACATGCGTCCGCAGGCCGCGACTTGGTCGGATGCCGTTCGGCCATAATGACACCATATTTGGTAAACCGATTATTAAGACGATGCTCGCTAGGTTTAATTACCCCCAAGGAAGACGCCGAATCCGTCGGCTTCGCATTTAGGAGGCACCATGCGTCACCTGCCCTCTCGTTACCTGCCGCTCGTTCGGTCTCTGGTCTTCGCCGTTCTGGCCACTGTCAGCGTCGTCCTCGCCCAGCGCCCGGCTGCAGCCGCAGGCGAATACACGATCCAGGAAGTGGTCGATGCGGGCCATGGTTTCTTCGGCGAAACAAGCGGCGCTCTGGCCAAGGTAATCGAACAGGCCTTCGAGCAGTACGGCCTGCCGAACGGCTACATTCTAGGCCAGGAGGGCTCCGGCGCCCTGATTGCCGGCCTGACCTATGGCGAGGGCACGCTCTACACCAAGAATGTCGGCCAGCACGACGTCTTCTGGCAGGGTCCGTCGCTGGGCATCGACTACGGCGGCAACGGCACCCGCGCCATGATGCTGGTCTATGATCTTCCGGATGTCGACACGCTCTACGCCCGCTACGGCGGTGTCAGCGGTTCGGCCTACATCGTCGCCGGCGTCGGCATGACCGTGCTGAAGAGCCGCGACGTGATCCTCGTGCCGATCCGCACCGGCATCGGCGCGCGTCTCGGCGTCAATGTCGGCTATCTCAAACTCACGCGTGCGCCGACCTGGAACCCTTTCTGATCCGCTCGAACTGTTCCTCAGGCTCAGGCAAGCTCGATCTGGTCTGTCGTTAGCCATATTGGTTGATGGACGTTGCCGCGCTTGTCGTTCCGCTTGCGGGGCTGCACCGTGCATGCTTAACTATCTGCTAATGCTCTCTTAGTCTCGTGGCGCCACCGTGATTGAATATGCCCTGATATTTGGACTGGGATTTATGGCGGCGGCGCTGCTGGTGATGCTTGTTGCGCCAGCGGTCCATCAGCGCGTCGTGCTCTATACGGAGAACCGCCTGAAGGCGACCATGCCGCTGAGCCCGCAGGAAATCCGCGCTCAGAAAGATATGGTCCGCGCGCTCTACGCGGCCGAGAATGCCAAGACCCAGCATGAATTGACCCGGGAACGTGAGAAGTCCATCGCGCTCAAGCTCCAGAACGAAACGCTGGGCACGGAAGCAAGCCGCCTCGTTGCCGACAACAAGGATCTCAAGGTCCAGATCGAGGACATGAGCACGGAGGCGGCAGATCTGCGCTCGAAGCTCCGTCGCGGCGAGGTCGAGACCACGGCGATCCGCGAGACCCTGAAACGGGTCGAGATCGCATCAGCCGCCAAGGACGTCGAACTGGAAGAACGCGCGCATCGCGTGGCGCGCCTCATGAGCGACATGGACACGATGCGGATCGAGGCCATGAGCCGCGACACCGAGATCGACACGCTGAAGACGCGCATCCAGGGTATGCGTGACGAACGCGAGGAACTGCGCCGCGAAAACAAGCTTCTTGCCAAACGGGCGAAAGATGCCGAACTGCGGCTGACGCAGGAAGAACACAAGGTCCTCAGGCTCGAAGACAGCCTGGCACGAGATGCCGCCGGTCGCGCCGATGCCGGCACGCTGATCGAGCGCCGGACACGCGAGCTCTCGGAACTGCGTGCCAAGCTGAAGACAGCCAATGCGCAACTGCGTGCTGCCCAGCGGGCGCTGCGCGATGCAGGCATTGCGGCGCCGGAAATGAAAGACACCATGCCCATGGCCGAAGACGAGATCGCCAATTCCAACCTCGCCACCGATCCGGTCGCCCTGGAAAACGATATCCGTCGCAGCCAGACGGTACTGACGGAGCGCCTTCTCAAGGCCAAGGCATCGACGGAAGACGACGCCCTGCGTGAGGAGCTCGGCGACATCGCTGCCAAGATGATTGTCCTAACGGCGGCTCGTGAGGGCGGCGAGGAGAATGTCATCGCCGACATCGTCTCCGCTCAGCCGAAGGGCACTGACAAGTCCAAGAGCCTTGTCGACCGGGTGCTTGCCATGGACCCCACGATTGGCCGCACGGCTGGCATGGCTTCGCCCGCAGAGTAGGCCGCGGCACGATCCCGTCTTTATTGCTAAGAGATAACGTAGGGCTCAGCCAAGGCGCCCCATGGCGCGAGCCATGCTGTAAAGGGCAATGCCGCTCGCAGTTCCCACATTCAGGCTGTCGAGCCCGGGCGCCTGTGCGATCCGGGCGGACCGAAAACGCTTGAGGATCGTCTGTGGCAGGCCTTCGCCTTCGGTTCCCATGACGAGTGCCACCCGCCGCCCCGGTGCGATGGCGCCGATCTCCACCTGCCCTGCGGGCGAGAGGGCCCATATCTCGAAGCCGTTGTTCGCCAGCGCGCCGAGGACGTCCTCCGCTCCACCCTGTCGCACATAGGGCAAAGCCAGGACGGATCCCACGGAGACACGCAGGGCCTTGCGGTAGAGAGGATCGCAGCAGGTCTCGTCGAGCAGCACGGCGTCTGCCGTAAAGCCCGCAGCATTTCGAAACAGCGCGCCGATGTTGTCGTGATTGGAAATGCCGCAGCCAACCAGCACGAGGGATGCTTCCGGGAGGCTGGTGAGCAAGTCGTCGAGCGCCGGCGGCGCAGCCCGGCTTCCAAGAGCCAGCACGCCGCGATGAAGATGAAAGCCGGCAATGGCATCAAGCACGGCCGCATCCGCCTGATAGACGGGCACATCCTCTGGAAACTGTCCAATCAGTTCGGAAAGCCCCGCCACCCGGTTTTTCAAAAGGAGGAGTTTCTCTGCCCGGACTGGCCCGTGGCCCGCATGGGCCTTGGCCAGCATCGAAAGCACCACCGTTCCCTCGGCAACGAACTGTCCCTGACGACCTGTCAGGTCCCGCTCGCGGATCGAGGTGAATTCGGCGATCCTGGGATCGCCGGGATTCGTGATCTCGATGAGTCGCCCGGGCTCCACGCCTGCCTCAATCGCCGGCAAGCGTGACGTCGGCGATGATCCGGCCGAGCGCGAGGTCGAAGACAAAAGCCTTGCGCTCGCCGGCAGCTGTTTCGCCGTAGATCAGCATCTGGCTGCCGGATAGCGAGGTCTGGGTCACTCGGAAGCCGGCTGGCAGATTGGCTGTCAGGCTGAGCGGCTGATCGGAGGGCACGGCAAGCGACGGCGCGGATGCCGCAACCGGCTGAGCACCGCCCTCTTCCCGGGTGAGCTTGTAGACGATCGACACCAGCACCGCGAGAAACAGCACAGCCATGATGCCGCCGGAGATCAGCTGCAGCTTCACCATCTTGCGGCGGACGCCTTCCATCACCGGATCGAGCGGCTTGTCTTCCTGGTTCTCGTCGTTGATGTCGGTCATGGCAGCAGTCGTTTCCCAAATTGCATTCGCCGTGATTGGCAAGCTTTCACCGGCACGGACGATCCGGAGAAAATTGCCGGTCGAACCGGCTGTCGATTGTCGAAAACCCGCGTCTGTGCGAAATGGCAGCGACAGGGGCCGTAGCATCGGCCGCCGTGAGACGGGATGACATGATGACCGACCCCTTTAACGAAGCCGCCGCATCAAGGAAAGAGCTGATTGCCGAGGACGATGCCTCAGGCCGCATCGACGCCTGGCTGACGGCAGCACTCGGGGC
>JAIXSF010000331.1 GCA_027484835.1 Rhizobiaceae bacterium
GCCGTCGGAAAGAGAGGGGCATCGTCTCCGGCACCCATGCCCCTCAGTTCGTCAATCCATTCGATCACAATGCGTTCTATGTCGTCACCCACCGGAAACCAGTCAACGAAACTCGTCTTGCTGAACTTGGTCTTTACCTCTCGCGCGTCCTGAAACACCTGCTTCCGATCGACATCGATGTGTTTCAGGCGAAGCGAGATTAATGCACCATCGCGGACACCAAACAGGAAGAGCGCTGCCAGCATCGCACGATCCCGCCGCTGTGCTGGCGCATTTGCGGGCATTGCCTCCAACATAGTCCTAAGTTGATCGGCACTCGGAACAAATTTGGGGGCCGCAGCTCCTGCCAGCTCCACAAGATAACGCGGGGAATTGAAGTGATTGTACAGCTGGCCGCTGATTGATCGTCTGTAACCTTCCTGGTTGGAAAGCCACGAGAAAAAGGCTTTCAGGTTTCCGAAGGTATGGACGATGGTCGACGCGGAGAGGCCCTCTTTGCCTGTCTTGTCTAACCGGCCAATGAGCTCGTCCTTAAACTCCTCGATCATTCTCCGGGTCACGGCCCGAAAGTCGACTGATCCCGTATGCTCCTCGAACTGCCAGATATGTCGGAGGATGTCGTTGACGGTCTTTAGGTGAAAACCCTTACCGTGCCTCAGCTCGCCTTGATAGAGATAAACGATGGAGGCGTTAGTCTTGGAAACATGCATATTTCTAACTTTCAATTCAATGCGATCTATCGAGACCGCATGGGTTTGCATTGCCAAAGTTGGACCTCTGGCTCGGGAAGGAATTGTTGCGGCGCGAGCTCCATGTTTGGGAAATGAGGAGGGTGGTGAGACGGCCCCGGACTCGAGACCGCCCGATTTGCACAAAGCCGGAGTGAACTAGCGAAACATATTAGTCGCGAGTCTCGCATCCGGGATTGGCTTCACGCAGCTTACGGATCGTATCTATCTCTTCACTGCAAACGTACTTGTTGGCCGGTACTCTCGTGTGTGGACACGTGACTGAAGCGCGGAACATCCCCGGGGTCCTACCGGGATGAATAGAGATGTCCCCGTCTATCAACGAGTGAGTGCCCTTGCAGCCAAAGCAGTTGGCCATGAACGGAGCCAATGGCGGGCCTGAAGCCCTTTTTCTGCGACGAGCATGAAAGGCGTTCAGATCTTTGCCACGGAAAAGTCGCATCTCGGCATCGGCGAAAGGCAGTCCCTCGGCGATCCAATTCGTGAGCGTATTGCGTGAGATCTCATAGAGCTTGATAACATCATCGCTGGAGTAGAGCTGATGGCACCTTGCCTTCCGGTCACTCTGAAGATTGCGACGCTTCTTGCGAGGAGTGATAGGCGCGCTCATTAGCTAGCCTCCCCGCGCGAAACTTCGAAGGCAAGGACATCGCTCAGTCGCCAACGGGTTGAGCCGTTGAGGATCTTGATTGGCTTTGGAAATGCCGGATTCTGTTTTGTATGTCGCCAGACGGTCTGGATACTGACAGCATAGCGTCGCGCGACGTCCTGCACGGACAGATAGCGCTCTTCAGCGCCAGGTTGGGCCGGCGAACCGTTCTTGTTCTTGCGCTGAGGATCAGCGCTTCTTGCGGTAAGCTGTCGTAAGACCGGCGTGCTATCAGAGAGAGCAGCAGGACTTGCGGCAGCGGTTTCTTGAGAGTTTGCGGGTGTCGTCGCTACATCGCTTGATGGCGTAGCTTCGGAGGTACCAAGGCCAGAAAATAGGCCCAACTGCGGATCAGCAGACATAGGTGTCCCTTTGTTGAGGACCCCGCACGTCTTGCGCAGTGGTTGGTTAGACAATGAATCTCAAGTAGTCGAACGACGTAGCGATTGGCAAGTGGGTGATTTGAATTTCTTCTGTGGAGATCGCAGGAAAATGTGCGCTAAAAATGCCGTGGCGGGCTGACTGGCGGGCCGGCTCTCTAGCGCCAAAATTTCCACTGTAATATCAGATAGTTATCTGAGAAAGTGGCGGACAGGGTGGGATTCGAACCCACGGTACGCTTTCACGCACACACGCGTTCCAGGCGTGCGCCTTAAACCACTCGGCCACCTGTCCAGGGGGATCGCGGGGAAAACCACCGCGGTTGGTCGGGCGCGATATATACCGATGAATTCCGGCGGATCAACCGAAATCTATCAGAATTTTGACATCGGCGGACAATTCCCTATCTATAGGCTCTGACGCAGGCTCCGCTCGGGGCAGCGTCGGGCTTCAGCCGGAGACATTGGTGGTGCGCTTTCTCTTCAGGGTCTTGAGTTTGCTTGCGCTTTGCGTCGGTGTCGTCTTCTGCGTGGTCGATTCGATCGCTTCGGTCTCTGCCTCGCAGGTGATCATGACGCCGCTCTCGGCCGCGTGGATCAACGCGCATCCTGGCTCCCTGATGGCAATCGAAGACCTTGTCGTCACGCGGCTCGGGGATGGTGCGTGGCTTGGGCTTCGTGACGTCGTGCTGCCGCAACCGGCCTTTGCCGCGATGTTCGTGCTGTCCCTGATGTTCTGGATGATCGGCTACAAGAAGCCTTCTCCCGCGGGGCGCTTTGCCGCCTGAGCACGCCGGGGAACGCCGACACGCACGGCCGATTTTGCCGGGAAGGCCGCCAGCCGATGTAAGTTTTGGCTGATGGCGCCGACCAATAGATCAGATGCAGGGCGTGCGATCTGCCCGACCTGCCTTCCTCGCCGAAAGCGAGACATATACCCATAAGATCGAACGGGCCGAGAAACGGCCACAGGAGGTTTCAGATGTTCCTGATCGACATGCTCAACA
>JAIXSF010000281.1 GCA_027484835.1 Rhizobiaceae bacterium
GGCAAGAATTCGAAGGTCAGCTGGACGCAGGTCGAAACCGGCAGCGCGATCACGTGGAAATACCCGTCCTGCATTCTGCGCGGCGATGACAGCCAGGGTGAGTTCTACTCGATCGCCGTCTCCAACGGTCATCAGCAGGTCGACAGCGGCACCAAGATGATCCACCTCGGCAAGAACACCAAGAGCCGCATCATCTCCAAGGGCATCTCAGCCGGCGTGTCGCAGAACACCTATCGCGGCCAGGTCTCGATGCACCGCAAGGCGGAAAACGCCCGCAACTTCACCAACTGCGATTCGCTCCTGATCGGCGACACCTGCGGCGCGCATACGGTGCCCTACATCGAGGTGAAGAACTCGACGGCCAAGGTGGAGCATGAGGCAACGACCTCGAAGATCTCCGAGGACCAGAAGTTCTACGCCATGCAGCGTGGCATCCCGGAAGAAGAGGCGATCGCCCTGATCGTCAACGGCTTCGTCCGCGACGTCATCCAGCAGCTGCCGATGGAGTTTGCGGTTGAAGCGCAGAAGCTGATCAACATCTCGCTCGAGGCGTCGGTCGGCTAAGGTCGACGACCCACTTACTCATTTCTCTGCGCTTGGCGCGTGACCCCATTCGTCCGAAAGGATTTGTCTATGCTTGAAATTCGCAACCTCCATGCCCGCATCGCCGAAGACGGTACTGAAATCATCAAGGGTCTGAACCTGACCGTGAAGGCTGGCGAAGTCGCTGCCATCATGGGTCCGAACGGCTCTGGCAAGTCGACGCTGTCCTACATCCTGTCGGGTCGCGAAGACTATGAAGTGACCGAAGGCGACATTCTCTACAACGGCGAGAGCATTCTCGAACTCGACCCGGCTGAGCGCGCTGCCAAGGGCATCTTCCTCGCCTTCCAGTACCCGGTCGAAATCCCGGGCGTGGCCACCATGCAATTCCTGAAGGTTGCCATGAACTCGCAGCGCAAGGCACGCGGCGAAGCCGAACTGACGACGCCGGACTTCATCCGCCGCGTCAAGGAAGCCTCGGCTGAACTGAAGATCAACCCCGATATGCTGAAGCGTCCGCTCAATGTCGGCTTCTCCGGCGGTGAGAAGAAGCGCGCCGAAATCCTGCAGATGGCGCTGCTTGAGCCGAAGCTCTGCATTCTCGACGAGACCGATTCCGGCCTCGACATCGATGCGCTGAAGATCGTCGCTGACGGCGTGAATGCCCTGAAGCGTCCGGACCGCGCGACCGTCGTCATCACCCACTACCAGCGCCTGCTCGACTACATCGTGCCGGACAGCGTGCACGTGCTCTACAAGGGCCAGATCATCAAGTCGGGTGACAAGAGCCTGGCGCTGGAACTCGAAGCCAACGGCTATGCCGACATCACCGGTCAGGCCGCCTAAGGGCTCTCAAGTTTTAAAGGAGTTGCAACGATGACATTGCAAGCGGCCAACCGGCTCACCGTAGCCGAGACCCAGCTCATCGACGCCTATACCAACCAGATCGGCAGCTTGCCCGGCGATGGCGCCGTGCTGCTGAAGCGCGACGGCCTGTTCGACGCGCTGAAGCGCCAGGGTCTGCCGACGCGCCGCGTCGAGACCTTCCACTACACGGACCTCAAGGCTCTTCTGCGCGCGCTTCCGGCCGAAGAGCCGCAGGCGGTTGCCAAGGCGATCAACCCGCTGGTGGCGGGTGCCCATGTGCTGAACGTCCTGCAGGGTGTTGCCCAGCGGCCGGTAGCACTTCCGGACGGCGTGAGCATTTCGCTCTATCGCGACGCGCTGACCGATGGAGCAGCGGCAGATGGCCTGACCGCCTTCAACTCGGACGACACGATTGGCCGCTTGAACGGCGCGTTTGTCCGTGACGGCTTCACGCTGGAGATCGCCGACGAGGCCGAGATCGAAGCGCCGATCGAGCTGCAGTCGGTGCATGCCGCAGGCCAGCTGCATCTGCGTTTCCCGGCGACCTTCGGCAAGGGTTCGAAGGCCACGGTCATCGAGCGCCATGTCGGCCAGAGCGGCTCGGCCGCACTTGCCTCCGTCGTTGCCGACCTGAAGCTCGGCGAAGGCGCAGAGATCACCTGGATCATCCTCCAGGGCGAAGGCGATGCCGACACCCATCTCGGCCAGATCCGCGCCGAGCTCGGCACCGACGCCAAGTTCCGCCTCTTCATCATCAATGCCGGCGGCAAGCTGGTCCGCCAGGAAGTGCATGTGAAGACGGCTGGCGAAGGCTCCGACTTCACGCTCCGCGCCGTCAACCTGCTCGGCGGTGACACCCATACCGACGTCACCATGACGCTCGGCCATGACGTGCCGAACACGACCTCGACGGAAATCATCCGCAACGTGTTGTTCGATCGCGCCAAGGGTGTGTTCCAGGGTATGATCCGGGTTGCCCCGGATGCCCAGAAGACCGACGCCCGAATGGCCTGCAACACGCTGCTGATGTCGGATGATGCCGAGTTCTCGGTCAAGCCCGAGCTCGAAATCTTCGCCGACGACGTCCAGTGCGCCCATGGCGCGACGGTCGCCGACATCCACAAGAGCCATCTCTACTACCTGATGTCGCGCGGCATTCCGGAAAAGAAGGCCCGCGCGCTGCTGATCAACGGCTTCGTTGCCGAAATCGTCGAAGAGCTCGAAAACGAGCCGCTCGTCGAGGCCCTGGAAGAGATCATCACCGACTGGCTGGAGCATCATGGCTGACACGATCGCGGTAAAGACAGGATACGACGTCGAAGCCGTCAGGCGGGATTTCCCGATCCTGTCGCGCGAAGTCTACGGCAAACCGCTGGTCTATCTCGACAACGCGGCATCTTCGCAAAAGCCGCAAAGCGTGATCGATGCGATCAGCCACGCCTATTCCCACGAATATGCCAACGTGCATCGTGGTCTGCATTTCCTGTCCAATGCCGCGACGGACGCCTACGAGGCGGCGCGCGAAAAGGTGCGCCGCTTTCTGAATGCCCCCTCGATCGACGAGGTGGTCTTCACCAAGTCTTCGACCGAGGCGATCAACACGGTCGCCTATGGCTGGGGCATGAAGCATATCGGCGAGGGCGACGAAATCGTGCTCTCGATCATGGAGCACCACTCCAATATCGTGCCCTGGCATTTCCTGCGCGAACGCAAGGGCGCCAAGCTCGTCTGGGCTCCGGTCACCGACGAAGGCGCTTTCGATATGGAAGCTTTTGTCGGCTGCCTGACCGAACGCACCAAGCTGATCGCCATCACCCATATGTCGAA
>JAIXSF010000117.1 GCA_027484835.1 Rhizobiaceae bacterium
ACCGTGCAAGTTCTCGTTCGTGACAACAATGTCGACCAGGCGCTCCGCGTGCTCAAGAAGAAGATGCAGCGTGAAGGTCTGTTCCGTGAAATGAAGGCTCGCAGCGCCTTCGAAAAGCCGTCGGAAAAGCGCGTGCGCGAAAAGGCTGAAGCCGTTCGCCGCCAGCGCAAGCTTGCTCGCAAGAAGCTGCAGCGCGAAGGCCTGCTGCCGGCTCCGAAGAAGGCTGCTGTTCGCGGCGCTCGCTAAGCCGAACCCTGTCCGTGCGCCCTCGGGCGCGCGGACCCGCCCGCCCGGCGAGACCGCAGCGGCGCGGGCAAAGACACGACATGCCGAGACAGGCAGCCAGGCTGCAGGAAGGACCCGGACATGACCGCCACCAAAGACGCATTCTTCAAACCTGAAAAAGTCTCCCCGCAGGACAAGGCAGCAACCACCGACAGCGTGGCTCGTTCGCTAATCGAGGCGGAAGCCGTTGCGCGCGAACGCAAGACGGAAGCCCTCAAGGCGCTTCGTCTACAGCGAGAGGCGATCGAGGCGGAAAACGCTCCGGCGCCAAAGAAGCGCGCCGTGAAAAAGGCCGTGAAGCGCGGCTGACGCGCTGCCGCTTTCATCGACACCGAATTCTCGAAGGGCCGGAGGGGCAACCTGCCTCTCCGGCTCTTTCGTTAGCGGGTCCCGGCCGTCAGGTTGAAATACGCCCCTTGCGGATCCTGGCAGGCAGCGATCCAGGAGCCGCCCGGCACTGGGTGAGGCCCCATCAGCAGCTGACCGCCGAGCGACGTCATCTTTTCGATGGCGGCATCGATGGCCGGTACGATGAAATAGAAACCCCAATAGGGCATGGGCATGTCCGGCCGCTTGGTCATCATGCCGCCAATGCCGCGGTCGCCGAGTTTGAAGGTCTGGTAGATGCCCATGGCATCCATATCGACGGCCAAATCCTTTTCCCAGCCGAATCGGGCGGCGTAGAAATCCCAGACACTCGCCCAGTCCCCTGCCATCAGCTCGTTCCAGCCAACGGTGCCCGTGCTGCCGGGGGTGGGCCAAGTGCCGGTCTCGCCATCGGGCATTAGCGGGGTCATGAGGCAGACGACGGCACCTTGAGGATCCGCGACGACGGCGAAACGGCCGATCCCCGGGATATCCTCCGGCGCACGGTGTATGGCACCGCCGTCACGCTCAAATTCGGCAGCGGTCTTGTCGACATCATCGACGGCGATATAGCCGGTCCAGTTGGGTGGAAGGCCCTGCGCCGCCATTTCCGGGGTCAGCGCCATCATGCCGGACACCCCGGATGGAAAGCCCGGGACCGCAAAGGTGGTGTAGGTGAACCCTTCCATTTGCATGTCGGTCGGCTCCCAGCCGAGCAGAGCACCGTAGAAGGCCTTGGCCGCCGCCGGATCCGGGGTCATCAGTTCGTGCCAGATGAAAGTCCCATGCATGCGCAGTCCCTCTCTCTTTGCTGCCCGGCTTTAGCCGATGCGCTTTGCTTCGCTGGTCATGAAGGTATGGAATCTGCCATCCGGCTGGCGAACGCTCCCCGAAAAGGTTCTGGTGTCATCATCGATGAAGTGAATGGTATCGCGGTAGAGTTCCGTGCGGGACGGGTCCTGCATGCTCGGTCCCTCCGCTTCGAGCACGAGCGTCTGGCCTTCGTTCTCGAGCCAGCCCTTGTAGGTCCAGAACGTGTTCATCATCGAGCCGATCCAGCTGCCGACATAGTGGCCCGAGCGAGGATCGTAGCCAAGCGTCATGATCATGATGGCGCGGCCGCCGCCGTTTCCCATGCCGCCCTCGCCTTCTGCCACAACCCAGAGGCCTCCGATCGAGCGGACCTTCTCGATCCAGCGCTTCTCGGGGTCGTCGGGGTCGTAGCCCTCCATGCCGGTCGAGGTCACAAAGAGCCAGTCGCCGACGAGACGGTCGAGCACGCGGTGATGCTCAGTCGGTTGCGCGAATTCCATGACATCCTCCTCAGTGGCAGCAACCGGCGTTCTCGACCGGCTTGCGGACATACTCGTCCTTGCGCTTGACGAAACTGAGCGTGCCCGTCTCGTTGCGGCCGAGGGGCGCGTGGTCGAGGATCATCAGGGTGCCGAGCGCCTCCTCGCCGCCGCGGGCATACTGGGAATAGGTGTGGAAGATCCCGCCGTGCTCATCCCGGTAAAAGGCAGAGAGACCCGGCAGTTCATCGAAGGCCTGCTCGCTCGGGGTCTGGCGGAAATTGTAGTTCACCGAGCCGGAAGTGAGCTCCTCCTTGGTGAAGGAGACATGGAAGTCGTAGTTGAAATCGCTTCCGGCGGACGACACCCAGGGGAAGTGCCAGTTCATGCGCCGTTTGTAGGCCTCGATCTTTTGAAGCGACGCGCGCGAGACGGTGACGAAGGTGACGTCGTGATTGTTGAGATGCGGGAGCATGCCGTCGATGTGATCGGCAAAAAAGGAGCAACCCTCGCAGCCGGCATCCCAGTCGGGATGGAACATGAAGTGGTTGATCATCAGCTGGCTGCGGCCATCGAAGAGATCATTGAGCGTCTTTTCGCCCGCCGCGGTCTGGAAGCGGTAATCCTTCTCCACCCTCACCCAGGGCAAGGCAAGCCGCGCCGCATTCACTCTGTCGCGTTGGCGTGTCAGCTCCTTTTCGGCCGACAACAGGGCCTTGCGGGCCTCCAGCCACTCCTCCCTGGAGACGGCGCGCGACGCCGGATCGACGACAGGACGCAATTCAGCGGAATATTCCATTGTTCTGATCCTCCTCTTGACTTTTAGGTTGATATCAACATATTTAGCCGATGTCAAACCTGCCTGTGATTCCCTATTCCACCACCATCCATGTGAAGGACACATGCCTGTGCCTGCATGCGCAGCGCGCGGCGCGGGCACTTGCCCGGCGCTTCGATACCGCGCTGAAGCCGACCGGGCTCACCAACCAGCAGTTTTCCCTGATGATGGCGCTGAACCGGCCCGAGCCGCCGCCGATGGGACCTGTTGCCAGGCTTCTGGCCATGGATCGCACCACCTTGACGGCGGCACTAAAGCCATTGTCGGCACGCGGTCTCGTAACCATCGAGCCTGACCCGAAAGACAAGCGCGGGAAACGACTGAAGCTGACGCCGGAGGGCATGGCGGCACTTGCCAGTGCCGTGCCGATCTGGCGCGCCACGCATGCCCTCGTCGAGGCGGGCTTGACGAGCAGTCCGGATCAGCTTCGCCAAGGCCTGATCGAAGTGAGCGCCTGAAGTCTTACCCCCCGAAACCGAGTGGCAAGGCAATCAATGGGCCGATCAGCATGACGGTCGCCAGAACGAGCGCAATGCGGTCGCGCCCTTCGAAAAGCGGACCGCGGAACGCGGCGTCCGGATAGCGGCGGCCGATCGCGAGGCGCGTGTCGTCATGAACCGGCGTGTCGGGCGACAGGCGGTCGTCTTCATAGATTTCGTTTGCGATGGTGGTATCCATAGGTTCGTCCTCGATTGGGGGTATCAAGATCGAACCCAGCTTGGGGCGAAGTGTTCCCCGTCTCGTTTTTCACCGCCCGAGCGCTTCGATCACCAGACGGGCAGCCGCGGCGCCGGAATTCTGCTGCTGGCCGGTGATCAGGCGGCCGTCACGGATGGCAAACGATTCGAATTTGCCGTGGACGACGAAGTTGGTGTCTTCGAGTTTCCGTGCCTCCTCCTCGATGCGAAAGGGCTGGATACGCTTGCCGACGAAGCTGTCGGCGAAATCCTCCTCGCTGTCGGCAAAGCCGGTCCAGGTCTTGTCCTTGACCAGAAGCTCGCCGGTCGAGAGGCGTGTCTTCAGGAGCACGCAGGTGCCGTGGCAGACGACGGCGACGATCTTGCCCGCCTCGTAAGCGCGGGCGACGAAGGCGTGCAGGGCCTGGTCGTCGATCATGGTGACCATGGGGGACTGGCCGCCGACGAGGAAGATCGCGTCATAGCCGGCCAGATCGATATCGGCGATGGGCTTTGTGTTCTTGAGCAGGGCGGCATGGCTTGGTGAGGTCTTGAAGCCGAGCGAGAGGATGTCATGGGCGGAATAGCCCGAGACATCCTCCGGATCGGAATAGGCGTCGGCGACGAGATCGCCACCTTTGGGGCTTGCGATGTCGATCGCGTAACCTGCCTCGTGGAAGGCCCAGTAGGGATGGGTGAGTTCGGCCCACCAGAAGCCGATCGGCCAGCCTGTCGTGGGCGAGATGCCGGGATTGGCGGCGATGATGAGAATGCGGCGCGCAGGGGCATTGCCAGCGGAATGGCTCATGGCAGTCTCCAGTGATTTTGAGGGTGGCAAGATTTCGGCGCTCAGGTCGCAACAGTTGGCAGGTCGTACCAGTCGGGTTTCGAGTCCGCCCAGAGGTTCTTGATGATGCGGCGGCCGGTCGGGCCTTCGATCAGGCCGGCGGAGATCAGCCAGCGGCCGGCCTCCGTCACCTCCTTCAGCACGCGGGCACCGCAGATGGCGCAAAAGGCGCGGCGGGCGGCAGCAGACGACTGGTACCAGACGAGATGTTCGGTGCCTGACACCTCGACGTCCACGGCAGGGACGGCGAGGAAGGCGTTGAAATTGCCGTGCATCTTCTGGCAGTCGTCGCAGTGGCAGGCGAGCACGCCGGCAGCCGTTGCAGGCAGCGTCAGATGAACCTTGCTGCAATGGCAGCGGGCATGCAGGCGATCGGTCATTGTCTCTTCCCCTTTGGTTCTCTCGTTAAACGGGCCGGCTCAGGTCGCCGGGCTGACGGCGGCGAGCGCCCAATTCCGCCCCTTGCCGCGCAGCAGGGCCTGGTTGATCCAGACCATGGCGAGCGGTTCGAGGAGGCGTGCGCGTTTGAGTGCTCCGGCATCGAAGGGTTCGAAGCCGAGATCCCGAAGCAGGATCGAAACGGCAACCTTGGCCGCCTCGTCGTCGCCGGCCATGAACTGCGCCGGGCGATGCGGCAGGCTGGCATTGTCCTGCATGATCTCGGCACCGACCTGGTTGAGGGTCTTCACGATACGGGCGCCTGGCAGCCAGGACTGCACCTGTTCTGCGCCGCTCGTTGAGTGGCCGATCGCGAGCGACAGGCTGCCGTCGATCATGGCCAGCGGGTTCATGCAGTCGATGACGATCTTGCCGGAGAGATCGCCCAAGGCCTTCACCGCGCTTTCCGCCTTGTCCCAGGGCAGCGCCAGAATGATGATCTCGGCAGCCTGAGCAGCCTGGGCGGGTTCCAGGAGACGGGCGTCCACGGCAACGGCAAGAGAAAGCAGGTCCGGGCGGGTCCGGTCCCGCACACCGAGGCACAACTCGTGTCCCCTGCCCTTCAGCCCGTGGGCGATCGCGCTTCCGACATTGCCGGTTCCGATGATGGCGATCTGCATGGCGTCCTCCTTGCGCAATTCCTGGCAAAAGAGATAGGACGAAGCGGACTGACAGAATATCGAAATCGGATCATGTCTGACTTAAGCCAAACCGAACTCAGGAAACTCGATCTGACGCTGCTCCTGGTTTTCCTCGGGCTGCTCCGGAATCGCAAGGCGGCGACGGTTGCTGCCGAATTGGGATTGACGCAATCGGCGATCAGCCAGGCGCTGAAGCGTCTGCGCGACGTGTTTCGTGACGAGCTTTTCCTGCGCAGGCCACATGGCATGGAGCCGACGGCAGCGGCGCTGGCACTGGAGGTGCCGGTTTCCCAGGCGGTGGCAGCACTCAGGAGCGCGCTCACCGTCATTCGCAGCTTCGATCCCGCCACGGCGGATGGGATCGTCCGGATTGCCGCGCTCGATTCCGAGCAGGCGGTGATCATGCCACGGCTTGCCGCCCGGGTCCGAGAGTTGGCGCCGAGGCTCAAGCTGTCGGTGCTGCCGCTTGGGCGGCGCGATGCGATCGAGGCACTCGTCGACGGGCGGGCGGAGATGGCGCTGGGGTTTCTGTGGGACGCGCCGGAGGTGCTGTCGCGGCGGCGGCTCTACGAGGAGCGTTTTCTGGTGGCGGGTTTGAAAGCCGCCCTGCCCGAGGCTCCGCAGATCTCGCTCGATGCCTATTGTGCGGCCGAGCATGTGCTGGTTGCGCCTGGCGGGGATCTCACCGGCATTGCCGACCGGTCACTCGAGGCGATCGGGCGCAGCCGCCGCATCGTGCTCGGCCTCCCCTCCTTCCTGCCGGCGCTCGCGGCCGTTGCGCAGTCAGGCGCATTGGTGACCTTGCCGAGGCGGGTGGCCGAGGACTTTGCGGAAGGCTTTGGCCTGGTAACGGCCGAGCCGCCGATCGATATCAGGCGCTTTGCCGTCTCTGCCTTCTGGCACAGACGCAATGACAGCGATCCGCTGACACAGTGGCTGGTACAGGAGCTGATGACGACGCTCGCCCCCTGACCTTCCATGCAAAAAGGCCGGCGCGAGGCCGGCCTTCGAGCAGTTCGTGACATGAGCGCTGTTGAGCGATCAGATGACCGAGACCGGAACTTCGGTCGAGGTGCGCATCGCGTGGCTGTAGGGGCAGACGATGTGGGCGGCAGCAACCAGCTTCTCGGCCAGCTCGCGCTCTACGCCGGGGATCTCGACGGAGAGCTTCACTTCGATGCCGAAGCCGGTGCCGTCTTCACGCGGACCGATGCCGACGTCGGCATAGACCTTGGCGTCTTCCGGAATGGTGACCTTTTCCTTGCGGGCAACGGCCTTCAGCGCGCCGAGGAAGCAGGCGGAATAACCGACTGCAAAGAGCTGCTCGGGGTTGGTGCCGGTTGCGCCATCGCCGCCGAGTTCCTTCGGCGTGGTCAGCGTGACGTCGAGAACGCCGTTATCCGTTACGCCGTGGCCAGAGCGGCCGCCGGTGGCATGACCATGAGCTGTGTAGAGGATTGCCATTGTCGTGTTCTCCTTCAGTGCGGGTTCGTCAGCGGTGGAATTCTTTTGCCCGTCCGCTTGTCTGCAGCGGGCACAGTCACAATATAGGGTACAATTGAATTGCGCGCAATTGTTTTTTGCACATTGCAATTCGTTTTGTTTTTGGACAGAGTTGAAACAATCCTATGCCCAAGGAGGTTCCGTAAGGGCCATGAGTGACACGACAGAGACAATGGATCTGAAGCTCGACAAACAGCTGTGCTTTGCGCTTTACGGCGCGGCCCATGCGTTCACGCGCGCCTACAAGCCGTTGCTCTCTCCCCTCGGTCTCACCTATCCGCAGTATGTGGTGATGATGGCGCTGTGGGAAGAGGACGACCTTTCGGTGAAAACCCTCGGTGAGAAGGTGGGCCTCGATTCCGGCACGCTCTCACCGCTCCTGAAGCGCCTCGAGCAGGTGGGCTACGTCGCGCGCCGACGGGATGCCGCAGACGAGCGCGTGGTCTTCATCACGCTGACCGGCGATGGGCGTCAGTTGAAGGAGCGCGCCCTTCAGGTGTTCGAGTCGATCGGCAATCAGATCGGCTGCGAGATCGCCGAGATCGAAAGCCTGCGCGAGAGCTTGAAGCGGCTGAAAAGCCAGCTGGAAGCCATCCCCGACAGGTAAGCCCCGACAGGTGAGCCGGGTCGTGGGGATGCTGCCGTTTTCGGCTTCCATCCACGGATCCGAGCCACCCTCGCCTCGCTGATGCCTTCATTGCTGCCGATCCAAGGCGCGTGAAGGAGACCAGCATGACCCATCGAACCACGCCTTTAAACCGTCGCACCGCCGCCCTGGGGCGCCTGCTTGCTCTCGGACTTCTCAGTCTTTCCAGCGCGCTCGCGCCCTCCGCGGCAGACGCAGCCGATGGCGTGACGGCGGCAGCGAAGCGGGTGGAGGCGGAGCTGGGCATGCGCGTCGGTTATGCCGTCATCGAGACGGATAGCGGCGAAATCCACAGCTACCGGGCAGACGAGCGTTTCGCCATGGCAAGCACCTTCAAGGCGCTCGCCTGCGGTGCTGCGCTGGAGGCCGGCAGTGCCGTGCTCGACCGGGAAACCACGATCAAGAAAGCCGATCTTCGTCCCTATTCCCCGGTCACGGAAAGACGCATCGGCGACCGCCTTTCGACGCAAGCGCTGTGCGAGATCACCCTGCGCACCAGCGACAATGCGGCCGCAAACCTGATCCTCAAAGCATTGGGCGGGCCGCGCGAGGTCACCGACTTTCTGCGGGAGATCGGCGACATGACGACACGGCTCGACCGCTACGAGCCCGAGGTCAACGAGGCAACGCCTGGCGACCCGCGTGACACGACCACGCCGCGGGCGATGAGCGAGACGCTGCGCAAGCTGCTCTTGGCCGCCGCACTCACCCCGGCAGCCCGTGAGCAGCTGGAGGCATGGATGAAGGCCAATGCCGTGGCCGACGGGCTGCTCAGATCGAAGTTGCCAAAAGGCTGGCAGATCGCCGATCGCAGCGGTGCGGGTGGCCATGGGACACGTGGCGTCATTGCGCTGTTGCGGCCGCCGCAGGGGGCGCCGCTCGTCGTTACGATCTACATGGATGGCCGCAAACACGACCTGAAGACGCGCGATGCGGCGATTGCTGCGATCGGCGAGGCGATCTTTGCGGAGTATGCCAAATGATTCGCGAGAGGCTGACAGCTTTCGGCCTTGCCCTCGCCCTAGCTCTTGCCGTTCAGGCCTCGGGCGCGGCTGCGTCCGAACCCGGCGCGGAAGTCGATGCGGAGCGGCTTGAATGGCAAAAAAAGAAATGCGCAGTGTTTGAGGCCGCCTTTGGCGACCTGGTGAAGGGGCTCGGCACCGAGGGAACCTCCGAAGCGTTTCTGGCCGGAAACCGCGCCTATATCGAAAGCGGTTGTCTTGCCGATGTCGATGCCTGCCCGCAAACGGAGAAGGACATCGACATCGCCAACGGCCTGACGATCGCGACGATGAATGCCGGCGCGGCCTCCACCTTCAGCCCGTTCCGCTGCCGGGGCTGATCCAGGGCGCTCGATGGTCGCACCGGGCACCGATGGCCCAAAAACGACGGAACCGATCTCCTTCCCAAGGGGTTGTCCCCTGGTCAACCACGGCCGCCCACCTCCGGTGGACGCCGTCCAGACCAGTAAGGAGAATACTCATGCAAGTGCCTCAGAACACTGTCATTGCCGTTGCAGACGGCGAGAAGCTGAGCCTCTTCCAGAACGAGGGCAACGCGCTGAA
>JAIXSF010000255.1 GCA_027484835.1 Rhizobiaceae bacterium
ACCCGCGAGGGTGGCTCCCATGCGCTTTAGTCCTTTGTCTGGACCCGGGCGGGGTAACCGCCCGAAGGAAGGCTGTGTCAGGCCGAGGGCTGCCCCGTCAAAACCGCACCCTTTCCAAAGTCACACACGCAGACCGAAATCTCATTAGACATTGGATCACCTTCCTTTCGTTACGTTGCCGATAATTGAAAGGTAGGGTGGCATGGGGGATTCGGCAAGGCACGTTGTGTGACGATTTGTTGGGATAATTGTGTTGCGTTGCAAACGAATCCGCCGATAATTCGCGCGCTGGTAAGGCAATGGCGCGACCAGCCACAAGCGGCTCCCGTGGCTTCGCACGATGCCCCCCGCCGACCTCCCTCCCCGCATTCCATATTGACCACCTCTGGTCTCGGCGCGACACTCACCTCTGCAATGGGAGGAAAGATCATGGACGACACCATTCGCTGGCGAAACATGTCGAGCGCGCCGAAGGACGGCAGCCGCATACTGGTGACCATTCGGGCCACCGAACAGGGGCCGGGTGCGGTCGATCTCGTCTACTGGTCGAATGGTGACCGCTTCGGGGCGGATGGCTGGCGCTCGTCCGATTCGACGCCGGGGGCCATCATTTCCTATGCCGAGCCGGAGCTGAAATGCTGGATGCCGCTTCCGGGCGTCAATACCGATGCCATGGCGCGTCCGCCGGCCTGGGAGGGCGAGGACGAAAAGGAGCTGGATGGCTCGGGGATCTGAGGGAGCCGCCCCTCATTTGTTATTGCTGGCGAAGCAAACCACAGTTTGTCCAAGAAAGCCGTTCGTCCGCACCGGGCACCGGCGGACGGGCCAATCCGCTGACAGACCCATTTCAAATCACCGGATTTCTGGAGACAGGCATGTTTACCCACGTCATGATCGGCAGCAACGACCTGCAGCGCTCGAAACGCTTCTACGACGCGATGTTCGTGGCATTGGGCGGAAAGCCGGGTGAAACCGACGCGCGGGGCCGGCTGATCTATCTGCACAATGGCAGCCGTCTGATGATCACGACCCCAATCGACGGCAAGCCAGCCACTCCGGCCAATGGCGGGACGATCGGCATTTTGGCCGCGAGTGCGGATCATGTGCGCGCCTGGCATTCCGAGGGCGTCGCGCATGGCGGCACGTCCATCGAAACCCCGCCGTCAGAGCGGCCGGACGGATCGTTCGTCGCCTATCTGCGTGACCCTGATGGCAACAAGCTGACGGTCCGCTCGTTAGCCGGTGACATGAAATGAGCGACGGGACGGCTAATCTGCCTGCTTTGCGGTGGCGACCGGTGCGGTCACCAGTTTGAATTCCGCCATTTCCTCAGGCGTCAGGTAGTAGAGCCGGTCCGGAGGCGTTTCGAGCGCGTTGATCCAGAGGCCGTCGCCTATGCCCATCTCTTCCAGATGCCGGGCAATGCGGGCCGTCGTGGTCTGCGCTTCCGACATGGCCTGCTCTGGCGATGGCCGGTTCTGGCCGGCGTTGAAAACCTGGTGCACGCCGAGAATGGCGTTTTCCGCCGCCTCGCGTGCGACACCCCCGGCAAAGACCAAAGGGCATGACGAGGCACAGAGCGCCCGGGTCGCCACCTGCGTATTCAGGCCCTTTTCCCGGATCAACTTCGACATTGCGAGCGCATCGTCGACCGAGCCGCCCGGCGAATTCAGGGACACCGCCTTCACATATTCGCCGCGCGCGGCGATCTCTTCGGCAAAGCGGTCCGCGGCCCCCAGATCGATCGACCCATGGGCCTTCAGCACGCCGCCTGTGGTGAGCTCGAAGCGCATCGGCTGGCGCAGTGCCTCCGGAGAGCTTTCCGGCTCGACCGGTGGAGTCTGGGGCACGCCATCGGTCAGTGCAGGCGGCAATACCGGAGCATCCGTCGTCATGGGGTCGTGGCCGGGCAGTGCCGCGTTTGCGAGGCTCATTTCCCGGAGATCGACGAAGAGGAAGGCCCCCGCTGCCGCCAGCAGGCCGAAAAAGGCCCCGCGCATCAGCAGGCCATCATCGACACGCAGAAAGGCGTCTTTCAGGCGAAGGCCAATGGACGAGGGTTTCACGCGGGCGGCCCCTTTCGCGGCGTCTTGGCGGCCATGTCGAGACTGGTGATGTTGGGGCCGGCGCGACGTTCGTCTTCGGCCTCAGCCGTTTGCAGAGCCTCTTCCACATCGATCCCTTGGCGACCGAGGGCACGCTGCACTTCGAGCGCCTGCAGAAGTTCAGCCGCCGAAATCCTCTCGGCAAACGGCAGTCGCTCTTCCTGACGGCGGATCGCGCCGTGGACGACGGCCAGGATCAGGACGAGCACGCCGGGCAACAGATCGATCGAGATTGCGCCTGCCCAGGCGGGAATGAAATCGCTGGCGTAACGCAGCACGGCCTCAGCCGAAGACAGCGGCACGAAGCGGCGCTCCGCCACCGGTTCGCGTGCCAGGATTTCGTCTGCAGCCTGTGACAGGACCTGCGATTGGGCGGTGACCGAGGTGCGGATGGTCTGCATGACCTGGTCCTGGCGGTTTGCCAGATCCGCCGCCTGGCCATCCGCAACGGGCGCAATGAAGCCCAGCGACAGGTCTTCGGCCGCACGCTTGACGGACGGGGCGATCGAAGTCTGCTCGAGCGAGGCGATGACGCCGGAAAGTGCCACGACTTCGGCGGAAAACTCGTCGCTGCGCGGCTCGACGGCACCGGGTGCCGAGACGAGCTTGCGCATGGTCTCCAAGTGGCCGCGTCCCTGATCGAAGAGCGTGGTGACCCGTTCGCGCGAGGCGGCAATACCGGTTTCCAGCTCGTTGAGCTGCGAGGACATCTGCGACAGGAGCTGCACGACGCTGCCGGAACCGGTTGTGCCGGTGAGCGCGCCGTTCTGGCGCTCGTCTTCCGCAAGCCGCGAGAAACGTTCCGAGGTGCGCTGGATATCGGGAAGCAGGCTCTGGGCAGCCAGCGCATTCTGATGCGCCTGATCGAGATCGGCCGTGTAATCCTCCACCGTTTCGGCGAGGTGCTGTTCGAGCGCTGCGGAGCCGGCGAGCGCTGCTGCATTCAACCAGCTCGACATGGCGATAATCATGGCGCAGCCGAGGGCCATGACGCCAAGCATGGCACCTCTGGACGCCGCTCCCGTCACATGCGGGTAGAAGCGCGCCATGTAGGACCAGAAGGCATAGATCGCGACCGAGACAGAGGCCGAATAAATGATGGCGGCAAAGAAGACGGCGGTCGGCGAGCCGTCAAGGATGCTGCGGACCCCGAGATAGGTGTAGACGCCGGAGGCGAGCGAAAGCACTGCCAGGGCAAAACGGGTCATGGTTTCGACGGCAACGACGCCATCCTGCAAACGATGCGAAGCGCCAAGCGCCATGGAGACCTCCGACAGGGACAGAAGTCTTAACAAGCGCTTAAGAACGGGGCGGAATGAAGGCTGAGGCGTGAGTTGTTGGATGCGACTGTTCTGGAGGCCGCTGCATACGGGCGCGTGCCGATGCGACCTCACTCGACGTAACCGAAGTCGTGACGCTTCAGGCCGAGCTGGTTCTTGCCGCCTGCGATCATGGGCAGTCCTGACCGGACATGGCGGCCGTGTCACTGGACCGAGACTATCGAGTTATCAGAATTTGGTGTGCGGCCTGACTGAATCTTAAGGTCCAGCGCCTCAATGTCTTTGGAGCTATGGGCCCATCCACGGTCCGAAACCGGTATATGAGGGGTTTGGGGGTGCGTTACAGAGAGGCCGACGATGTGTTCACGACGCTGGTGTCGGAGCTGCACTCGACGCTGACCCCGACGACCATCATGGGGATCACCATCCTGGCTGTCGGGCTGTTCGCCTATGAGAGCCTGGCCAGCACGCCGATCCTGATTGCCACGATCGTCGGAACGATCGCCTCGCTTGGCAAGATTGCCGTTTCACTGGCTCACAGACGCGCTGACGCCACGAAGCGCTCAACGGTTGAGGATGCCGCATACTGGGAAAGGGTGCAGGGTTTTTGCATCTTTCTCATTGCGGCCTGTGTGGGGACTGTTGCCACTGTTTCCTTCTCCCACCGGGACCTGGCGGTCCACATCCTCGCTGCCGTGTTGAGCTTTGGATACTGTGCCGGGGTGACCGTCAGGATTTCGGTTCGTCCCCTCATCGCTGCGACGGCAATCCTGCTCGCAAGTCTGCCGAGCACCGTCGCGGTGATGTTGTATGGCGACAAGGCTCATTGGATACTGAGCGTGCTGTGTGTGATCTTCCTGATCGCCGCAATGCAGAGCATGTTGCATGTCTACCGGACAACCATACGGCAGATACGCCTGTTCCTGGACATGGAACATCAGGCCCGTCACGATGCGCTGACAGGGCTTTACAATCGCACAGCACTGCTCGAAGCCTATTCCAGCCTGGGCAGGTCTGACGACACTCTCACATGCGTGCATTGCTTTGACCTCGACGGCTTCAAGGACATCAACGATCGCTTCGGTCACGCCGCCGGCGACGCACTGCTGGCGGGGATCGCCGAGCGGCTGCGAGAAAACCTCGATCAGCCTGCGATCGCGGTCAGGATCGGCGGCGACGAGTTCGTCATCCTCCAGCCGCATGTCCGTGACCCCGCCGAGGCGGAGAACCTGGCGCGGAAGATCATCGACGTGCTCGGGCTGCCATACCGCACCGGGGGTGAGGACGTTACCATCGGCATCAGCCTGGGCTACACGATGGCGCTTTCCGGCTCTGCGCAGCTGGAACACATGATGGCCTCTGCCGACAAGGCCTCCTACCGCGCGAAGCGAAACGGCGGTGGGATCGACCGCGAAATGCCGTCGACGCTCGACCTCGGGACATTTTCTGTGGTCGCCTGACTTCGCGAAGGCTTGCCCCGCAAGAGGCATTTCGCGCTAAGCTTTGCTCCAGCCGAGATTCTCGAGGGAGGAAAGAATGAGCCGCACCGTCATCCTGGTCGATCCGCTGCCAAGGACGCTGGACCTGATCATGGAGCCTGCAGTCAGAGCCCGCCTGGAGGCGCTGGGTGAGGTCATCGTCTCCGAGGATCGTCCGATGTCCGCAGACGAGGTGGAGCGGCACCTTCCCGATACCGTGCTGATCTTCGGCCAGACCGACATGCCGAGAGAGCGGCTCGACCGGGCGCCGAGACTGAAGGCGATCATCAACGTCGAATCGAACTTCCTGCCGAACATCGACTATCAGGCCTGTGTCGAGCGCGGCATCTGGGTGATCACACCAGCCTCGGCCTTTGCCTCACCGGTGGCGGAGGCAGCACTGGCCATGGCGCTCGATCTCGCCCGGGGGATTACTGCGGCGGATCGGGACTTTCGCCTTGGCGTCGAGCGCTATGGGCTGGAAGGCAATGCGAAGACGTTTCGCTTGGCCGGTGCGCCTGTCGGGCTCATCGGCTTCGGCGATCTGGGGCATGCGTTTCGCGATCTCATCCGGCCGTTCAAGAATAGGGTCCGTGTCTTCGACCCCTGGCTTCCGAAGGAGATCATCGAGGGCCAGGATTGCGAGCCGTCGACGCTCGAGGACGTGCTTCGCGAAAGCCAGGTGGTCTTCGTGTTTGCGAGCGTCACCAGTGAAAACGAGGGTTTCATCGGCAGGCGAGAGTTCGCGATGATGAAGCCGGGGGCCGCCTTCCTGCTGATGAGCCGAGCTGCGGTCGTCGACTTCCCGGCGATGATTGAGGCCGCCGCGTCCGGCCATATCCAGGTGGCGACGGACGTGTTTCCGGAGGAACCGGTCGCCGCAGACGATCCCGTGCGCCAGGCGTCGGGCATTCTGCTCTCGGCACACAGGACTGGGGGCACGCGGGACGCCTTCTATGCGCTGGGGTCCATGGCCGTTGCCGACGCCGAACTGATCATGAAGGGCCTGCCACCCCGCCTTTGCCGCCGCGCCGACCCGGCGACGGCGCGGATGTTGCGGTCGAAACCGGTGACGGTGTCCTGAGAAGCGAGGCCGGCCCGGCCACGAGCCGCGCCGGCCTGATGCCGTCGGATGTCGCCGTTATCCGAGCTTCAGCACGATCTTGCCGATATGGGCCGAGCTTTCCATGAGACGGTGAGCCTCGATGACCTCTTCGAAGGGCAGGATCGTGTGCATCACGGGGGCTAGTTCGCCGCGCTCCAGGCGGGGCCAGACTTCGGTCATCAGATCGTCGCGGATCGCGCGTTTCTCTTCCGCCGTGCGCGGGCGCATGGTGGAGCCGGTGACGGTCAGGCGCTTGGTCATGATCGGCGCCAGATTGGCCTTCTCCACGGTGGAACCGCCGAGAAATGCGATGATCGAGAGACAGCCGTCTTTTGCCAGAACCTGCAGGTTGCGGTCGAAATAGGCAGCGCCGATCATGTCGAGAACGACATCGACGCCCTTGCCCTGGGTTTCTTCCTTGACGATTTCGACGAAATCCTCGGCCTTGTAGTTGATCGCCCTGGCGGCGCCGAGGTCCATGCAGGCGGCGCATTTTTCCGCCGAGCCTGCCGTCGTGTAGACCGTCGCGCCGAAGGCCTTTGCGAGCTGGATGGCGGTCGTGCCGATGCCGGACGAGCCGCCGTGGATGAGGACTGTCTCGCCTTCGGTCAGTCCGGCCATCTGGAACAGATTGGCCCAAACGGTAAAAAAGGTTTCCGGTAGTGCTGCCGCCTTGACGGCATCGTAGCCCTTCGGGAACGGCATGGCCTGGCTTGCCGGGACGGCGCAGTATTCGGCGTATCCGCCGCCATTTGCCAGTGCACAGATGCGATCGCCGATCTGGAAGTCGGTGACGCCGGTGCCGAGCCCGACGATCTCGCCGGCGATTTCGAGGCCCAGAATCGGGCTTGCATCTTTCGGCGGCGGATAGGCGCCCTGGCGCTGGGCGACATCCGGCCGGTTGACGCCCGCTGCCTCGACCCTGACCAGCACCTCGCCCGGCCGCGGGCTCGGCAAGGGCCCCTCGACAAGACGCATGACCTCCGGGGCGCCATGGGTGGGCAGATCGACATGGCGCATGGTTGCGGGCAGAGACATGGGCGGGACTCCTTTGAAAAAAATATAGCTAGTGCGGGATGTTACCTGCGGGAATGCGGTGAAACGCCTCGGATGGCGGGGTGATCATTTTTGGTTGCACTGCTGTCGACATGAAACCTAGCAGTAGTTAATTCATGTTCCGTTAACCATAGCTGCGCTTAAACAGCATTCTCTTATCGGCGCATGATGTGCCTCGCATCTTCCCCCTCCGAGAGTCTTTTTCATGACCAGTATTCTGACGAATCTGGGCGCCATTGCTGCGCTCCAGACGCTGCGTAGCGTTGCCGACAATCTGACCGAGGCCCAGCAGCAGGCTTCTTCCGGGCTCAGGGTATCAGCCGCATCCGACAATGCCGCCTACTGGTCGATTTCCACCACCATGCGTTCCGACAACCTCGCGATTTCGGCGGTTTCGGATGCGCTTGGTCTGGGAGCCGCCAAGATCGATACGGCCTATGCCGGAACAGAGGCCATCGTCGACGTACTGGCAGAATTCAAGGCGAAACTGGTCGCCGCCAAGGAACAGGGCGTGGACCGGGCGAAGATCCAGGAAGAGCTGACACAGCTGAATGCGCAGGCCGAATCGATCGTGGAATCGGCAAGTTTCAGTGGCCAGAATCTTCTGAAGACAAAGTCCAACCTACCGCTTCTTGACGAAGGCCCGATGACGACCAGCGTGGTGTCGTCCTTCGTGCGTGACGCCAACAACGGCGTTCAGGTGAAGAGCATGGCGATCGATCTCAAGCAGTCCAGCATGCTGAACGAGGTCGGCGGCGGCGGTATCCTGCAGAAGCAGATTCACAGTGTCGGCGACATCGGCGGCTTTCGCGGAACGGGCATCAATTCGATCGCGCATCAGGGGCACGAGAGCTACAATTTCACCGGCGGCGTGACCATGGCGCCGGGTGACTCGATCACGTTCACGCTGACGGTGGACGCCGGCATCTACTCGGCCGGCAACACCTACAACCTGACGATCGACAAGGCCGCGATCGACGCTGCGCTCGGCACGGCGGACGGCAAGATCAACACCGCGCCGCAACTGCGCACCGTGCTGCAAAGCATCTTCGTTGCAAACAGCGTTCCCGCGACCGCGATGGAGCAGATGTTCACGACGGTCGGATCGACAACCCAGTTCGAAATCGGCTCGCTGGAAACCGCTGGCCATTTCGGATCCAGCATCGATATCTCCAATGTGGTCTCGACCCTGAGCGGGCCCTACCCCGCGGGCTTTGCCATGGGTCTGGAGAATGCGCCTGCAGACAAGCACGACAACATGTATCCCAAGGCCTCGATGACCTTCACCAGCCCCTTTACAGTCTCTGTGCTTGCGGAAGCCTATTTCGAAGTTCAGGTCGGGCCTGGTGCAATGACGACCTACACCATCAACCGCGGCGTGGTGGATGCGGCACTCGGCACGTCGGATGGTTACATCGGCAGCGCTGCGGATTTGGCCGCCGTCATCAGCCAGGCATCGATCGGCAGCAATCTCATGGCGGTTGCGAATGGCAACGCGATCACCTTCTCTGCGGACCAGACCGTCTATCCCGAGGCCGGCAATCGTGCCGCCCGCGTCTATGTCGGCAACGTCCAGTCCAACCCACCTTATGCTCCAGACTTCGATCTGGCGGAGGTGGACATCACGCAAAACCTGCGAACCCTCGACCAATACATCAAGGGCGTGGACCACATGGAGAAGATGGCCATCAGCAGCGCAAGCCGCCTTGGCGCTCTCCAGACACGCATCGAGATGCAGGCCGATTTCGCAGAGAAACTTGCCGATAGCATCGACAGCGGGATCGGTCGCCTCGTCGATGCAGACATGAACGAGGTTTCCACGCGGCTCAAGGCGCTACAGACGCAGCAGCAGATCGCAGTGCAATCCCTCTCGATTGCCAATAGCAACAGCGAGACCCTGATGCAGCTGTTCCGATAGCCCGGGCTCTGGATGAGGCGGCTTCGGCAGCGCGCGGCCTGCCGCGTCCATGAACAAAACGTGCGGCCACAGAACACCACCTACTAGAAGTTTATGCCACATTGATTTGTGGCATAAACATCCGCGCCCGAACCAGACTCCGACACATCATAAGCAAGGCAAACTATATTTGCGCATTCCGTAGATTAACACATACCCGCCCGGTCTTTACAATTGTTCGTATGCAACACTTACCAGACTGTATTTCAGCATTAGACTTCGGCGTATCGAAGATATACGCTTCAAAGCATCCTCACATTTAGTTTATTTACCATAGTCGGGAACCGGCTTTTAAGTCTCGCGCCTCTAATGAACCCTGAAAAATTGGGGGTTATTATGCGCGGACTCTGGAAAGACCAAGGTGGCAATTTTGGCATGACGACGGCGCTGCTTCTGGTGCCGCTGATCGGCGTTGCCGGGCTTGCGGTCGATGTAAACACGGCAGTGATCGCAAAGACGAACCTGCAGGCTGCCGCGGATTCGGCAGTGCTTGCGGCGGTGGGAGAATACTCGGCCGGGACGCGTCAGGCGATGCAGATGGGCGACACGGGGCGTCTGACGGATGCGATCGAGGACGCGCGCAAGGTTTTCAAGGCGCATGTCGGCAATCACACCGACTACAAGCTGGTCGCCAGCGATGTCGAAGTGGTCAAGGCCGGCCGCGATCTGCGGGCCGTATTCACCTATTCTGCCGAGGTCCCGACGACACTTGCCCGCATACTCGGCCAGGAAAGCGTGACGATTTCCGGTGAAGCAACCGCCGTGTTCCAGACGGAGACCTTCCGCGACTTCTACCTGCTGCTCGACAACACGCCGTCTATGGGCGTGGCTGCGACGCCGGCCGAAGTAACCCGGATGATGAGTGCCACCCCGGATCGCTGCGCCTTTGCCTGCCATATCGTCAAGGATGGCGTCGACGATACGAATTCCTACTATCACATCGCCAAGCGGAACGGGATCGTGACCCGCATCGACGTCGTGGCGCAGGCGACGAGTGCGCTGATGACGACGGCAATGAGCGAGCGCAAGTCGGACAACCAGTTCCGGATGGCTGTCTATACCTTCGGCGAAAAGGCCGAAGACATGAAGCTGCTCGAGGTCTCACCGCTGACCAAGGACCTGAGAGCCGTGCAGAACAACGCTTCGCTGATCGACCTGATGTCGACGCCGAGCCACGGCTTTGCCCGCGATGCGCTGACGAACTTCACCCAGGCCTTCGACAATCTCGGACAGAAGATGGGGCCTCCGGGCGACGGATCGACGGCTTCAACGCCTGAGAAGATCGTCTTCTTCGTCTCCGATGGCGTGGCCAACTACATGAACCGTTCATCCTGCATGCGAGGTACCAGCAACAACCGCTGCATGGAGCCGGTCAACCTTGCATCCTGCACGGCATTGAAGACCCAGGGCTACCGGGTTGCGGTGCTCTACACCACCTATCTGCCGCTGCCGACGAACAACTTCTATCGCAACTGGATCGCGCCGTTCCAGCCCAGCCTGCCGACTGTCATGAGCGACTGCGCCTCACCCGGCCTCTATTTCGAGGTGAGCCCGAGTGAAGGCATCGAAGATGCGATGAGCGCGCTGTTCCTGAAGATCATCAATACGCCGCGGCTCGCAAGCTGAGCCCCGGCTTTCGCCATCAAACGGCAATCAGCCCGAAGGACAGGCCGCCCTCGTTTTCCTTCGCCTGCTTCTTCAACTCGGCGATTTCGCCGCTGATGCGGCTGACGTCGTCGATGACGAGCCCGGCGGGGAGTTCGAGCACGCCGATCGAGCAGCGCATCAGGGGGAAATCCCGTTCCAGCCCCTGGCGATCGAGGCCCTTGATGTGGCCGGACTGGCGATCGGCTTCGGAATAGAGATCGATGACGTCGTCGTGGAAATCGGAGAGAAGGCGATCGAGGATTTCGGTCAGTTCCTCGCGGGTCCAGTCGGTGACGCCGATGAAGAAATCATCGCCGCCGACATGGCCGAGGAAATCGCCCTCGGAGAAGAAATAGCGGCGCAGGAGCGCGGCGAAAAGCGAGATCGCGTGGTCGCCCTGATGGAAGCCATAGTGGTCGTTGAACGGCTTGAAGTGGTCGAAGTCGCAGTAGCACAGGAAGCGCGCGCCATCGCCGTCAAGCGCTGCCGTGCGCATGAAATCGCGGATCGCGCGGTTGCCGGGCAAGCCCGTCAGCGGGTTCTGATCCTGGGCGGTCTTCAGCTGCTTCTCGCTCATGATGCGGATCAGCGAGGCGGCGGAAACGACGCCGGCGTAGCGCATGTTTTCCGTCAGGATGACGCAATCGGAGCCTTCCATATTGGCGAAGATGGTCATCAGCCGCTCGGCTTCGGCATCGAGCCCGACGATCGGTGCGCGGTCGACGAAGTGCGAGATCGAGCGCTCGTAGAGCTTGTTCTTCAACAGGTCGCGGCCAAAGGGCTGATAGATATACTCCTTCAGGTGTCGCTCGTTGATGATGCCGCGCGGCTCGCCATTGGCATTCAGCACCGGAAAGAAGGACTGGCCGGGATTGCGGCGGAAGAGATCGAAGACGTGGTCGATGTTCTCGTGTTCATAGACCGTCGGCAGCGTCTCGATCTGCTTGCGGATCAGGATCTCGTCGAGCGATTGAGTAGTGCGGCGGGCCTTGCCGACATCCTGGAGATGGGGAAAGGCGCTTTTCAGCTCCGAGACGATGGTGCTGGGGCGGGCGATATACCAGCCCTGGACCAGATCGACGCCGAATTCGCGGCAGGCAAGGAACTCGCTTTCGGTCTCGATGCCCTCGGCAATGACGCGCACCCCGAGCACATGGCAGAAATTGACGATGTTCTTGACGAGGTGGCGCTTGCGCGGATTGCTGTCGAGGCCGGCGATGAAATGGCGGTCGATCTTTACATAGTCGACAGGGAAGTCACAGAGCAGCTTCATCTCACCATGGCCGACGCCAAAATCATCGATGGCGAGCTTGAAGCCGGAGCGGCGCAAGCGCTCGACAAGGGCGGCAAATTCCGGGACACGGGTGTTGTCGAAACGCTCCGAGAGCTCGAAGCAGACGGACGACGGCGGCACGTGGGCCTTGCGGAGCTGGTCGAGCAGCGTATCGACCAGGGCATTGCCGTCCGGGATCAGGCGGACATCGAGATTGAGAAAGAGCGTGGCGCCGGCGCGGTCGGGAAGCGTTGCGAACTTGGCGAGCGCACGGCTCGCAACCATCTGTTCGAGCGGGAGAAGCTGGCCGGTTTCGGCCGCCTGGTCGAGCAGGTCGAGGGGACTTTCGAAACCGATGCGGTCGTGGCCGCGCATCAGGCTCTCATGGCCGAAGACGGCACCGGTCCCGACTTCGACGATCGGCTGGAAGGCGTTCTCCACCACAAGCTTGGCAAGCGTGACGAGCTGGTCGCTGGCAAAACGCCGCAACGCTCCCAAATCTTCCGCGACCCCCGCACCCATACGCAATACTCCAGTATGCACTTGTTTTTATGGGCGGAAATCTGACGCTTCAAACGTCAACAAAGGCTTTCCGTAGTATGACAGGCGGATGAAAGTTTCATGTCACAACCATTGGGCGATCCTCAGGTCGACCACCCGCCGATGACATGAAACGGTTGCTGGACAGGGGGTTCCGCCCAATTTTGGCCGATCTGCCCGAGAGCGGGTCAGCCCGAGGACACCTGAAGTCTCGACGAGGATTTACCGTTAAGCGCATGCCGCTCTCACAGCGCGATGCGTCGCAGATTTTTTATTGATTGATCAGTCAATCAAAATTATCATCCGGCAAGACAGGGGAAAAGACATGCCGAAGGTCGGAATGGAGCCAGTGCGCCGCAAGGCGCTCGTTGATGCCGCGTTGAAGACGATCGGCCATCACGGCTCGCTGACCGTCACCATGTCGGAGATCGCCCGCGAAGCGGGTGTATCGGCAGCGCTTGCGCATCACTATTTCGGGTCGAAGGACCAGCTGCTGATCGAGACGATCCGCTCGCTTCTGCGCCAGTTGCGCACCGATGCGGTGATGGCTCTGGCGGCGGCAGAAACGCCGCGCGAGCGGATTTCGGCGGTCATCCGCATCTCCTTTCAGGCAGACCAGTTCGACCCTCAGGTGGTTGCCGCCTGGCTTGCCTTTTATTCCGAAGCACAGCGCTCGGAAGAGGTGCGCCGGCTGCTCGCGCTCTATGCGCGGCGGCTGCAGTCCAACCTGATGTCGGGTCTGAAGCCGCTGTGTGGTGCAGCCGACGCGAGCCGGATTGCCGACGGTGCGGCCGCGATGATCGACGGGCTCTATATCCGGCAATCCCTGAAGGCAGCGCCCCTGTCGTTCGATGCTTCTGTCGCATTGGTCGAGGATTATGTGACGGGGCAGCTCGCCACCCACCATCCCATTGAGGGGGAAGGTCGGACCGCAGGTCCGGGGTGGGGTAAGCCATGAGCGCCTGCGACCGAACGAAACGACATCAGAAGATCACCCCCACCGGCCGCTTTGCGGCGACCTCCCCCCTCAAGGAGGAGGTGGAGAAAAACCACCCGTCTGGAGACAGGACATGAAAGCCCAACCGCAAGCCTCCCACTTCATCGACGGGGACTATGTCGAAGATACCGCCGGCACCGTCATCGAGAGCATCTATCCGGCGACCGGCGAGGTGATCGCCAGGCTGCATGCGGCAACGCCCGCGATCATCGAGAAGGCGATCGCGTCCGCCAAGCGGGCGCAGAAAGAGTGGGCGTCCTGGAGCCCTGCAGCGCGCGGTCGCGTGTTGAAGAAGGCCGCCGAAATCATGCGCGCGCGCAACCGCGAGCTTTCGGAACTCGAGACGCTCGACACTGGCAAGCCGATCCAGGAGACCATTGTCGCCGACCCGACCTCAGGCGCTGACAGCTTCGAATTCTTCGGCGGCATCATCGCGACGGCGATGAACGGTAGCCAGATCCCGCTCGGCGGCGACTGGGCCTATACCAAGCGCGTGCCGCTCGGTGTCGTCGTCGGCATCGGTGCCTGGAACTATCCGCAGCAGATCGCCTGCTGGAAGGGTGCGCCTGCACTTGCCGCCGGCAATGCGATCGTGTTCAAGCCGTCGGAAGTGACGCCGCTCGGCGCCTTGAAGATCGCCGAGATCCTGATCGAGGCCGGCGCGCCGAAGGGCGTCTACAATGTCATCCAGGGCGATCGCGAGACGGGGCCGTTGCTCGTCAGCCATCCCGACGTCGCCAAGGTGTCGCTCACCGGCTCCGTGCCGACGGGGCGCAAGGTGGCGGGCGCGGCTGCCTCGCAGCTCAAGCATGTCACCATGGAGCTCGGCGGCAAGTCGCCGATCGTCGTCTTCGACGATGCCGATATCGACAGCGCGATCTCGGGCGCCATGCTCGGCAATTTCTATTCGACGGGCCAGGTCTGCTCGAACGGCACGCGTGTCTTCGTGCACAAGGCGATCAAGGAGACGTTCCTCACCCGCCTCAAGGCCCGTACCGAGGCGATCGTCATCGGCGATCCGCAGGATGAGGCGACACAGATGGGGCCGATGGTCTCCCTCGCCCAGCGTGACAAGGTCCTGTCCTACATCGACAAGGGCAAGGCGGAGGGTGCAACCCTCGTCACCGGCGGCGGTATTCCCAACAGCGTCACCGGCGAAGGCTTCTACATCCAGCCGACCGTCTTTGCCGATGTCACCGACGACATGACCATCGCCCGCGAGGAGATTTTTGGGCCTGTGATGTGCGTGCTCGATTTCGAGGACGAGGCAGAGGTGATCGCGCGGGCAAACGCCACCGAATTCGGCCTCTCGGCGGGCGTATTCACCGCCGACTTCTCCCGCGCCCACCGCGTGGTCGATCAGCTGGAAGCCGGCACGCTCTGGATCAACACCTACAATCTCTGCCCGGTCGAAATTCCGTTCGGCGGGTCCAAGCAGTCCGGCTTCGGCCGCGAAAATTCGGCAGCGGCACTGGAGCATTATTCCGAGCTGAAGACGGTTTATGTCGGCATGGGCAAGTGCGAGGCACCTTATTGATTTAAGAAAACCGCCCCTCACCCTAACCCTCTCCCCGCAAGCGGAGAGAGGGGATGCGGTCACCGGGGCGCCACGAGTATGAGACCGGCGCGGCATCTGCCTTCTCCCCGCAAGCGGGGAGAGGGTGGCGGCAGCCGGATGAGGGGCAGCTACATGCAAGCAGATTTCGTCATCATCGGTTCCGGCTCCGCGGGCGCGGCCATGGCTTACCGGCTTTCCGAAGACGGGAAGAACACGGTCATCGTACTGGAATTCGGCGGGTCGGATATCGGGCCCTTCGTGCAGATGCCGGCAGCGCTTGCCTATCCGATGAACATGGATCGCTATAACTGGGGCTACATGACCGAGCCCGAGCCGCATCTCAACAATCGCCGGATGATTGCGCCGCGCGGCAAGGTGATGGGCGGGTCCTCGTCGATCAACGGCATGGTCTATGTGCGCGGCCACGCGGAAGACTTCAACCGCTGGGAAGAACTCGGGGCGACCGGCTGGGCCTATGCGGATGTGCTGCCCTATTTCAAGCGGCAGGAGACCTCGCATGGCGGCGAAGAGGGCTGGCGCGGGACCGATGGGCCGCTGCATGTGCGTCGCGGCGAGATCAAGAACCCGCTCTACCGCGCCTTCATCGAGGCCGGGCGGCAGGCAGGCTTCCCGGTCACCGAGGACTATAACGGCCGGCAGCAGGAGGGCTTCGGCCTGATGGAACAGACGAGCTGGCAGGGGCGGCGCTGGTCAACGGCGAATGCTTACCTCAAGCCGGCGCTCAAGCGGCCGAATG
>JAIXSF010000191.1 GCA_027484835.1 Rhizobiaceae bacterium
CCTTGAGGAAATGGGAGGCTTTGCCGTCACCGGCCTTGCCGCTTTCATAGAACATCCTGATGTCGCCGCCGGCGCAAAGTCCACGTTCGCCCTCGCCGGTGACGAGGACGGCGGCGACTTCTGGATCGGCCTCGAAGGCATCGAGTGCCTTGCCGAAATTCAGGATCATGTCGTGGGAGAGGCTGTTCAGCACACGCGGCCGGTTGAGGGCGATCAGGCCGAGCGCACCCTTTTTCGCCGTCAGGATTTCCTCGCCCTGATAGTCCGCCTCCAGATAACGCATGCCGTCCTCCCTTGTCTTTTGAGAGAGTTAGATATGCGTCGCGGGGAAAGGGCAAGGGCTGCCTTGGTCGGATCAGGTCACGAGATTGCGGGGCGTGCCGGCGAAAAAGAGCTCGATGTTCTCGATCAGCTGGTCGGCCAGCGCCTGGATTGCCTCGCGGCTTGCCCAGGCGACATGCGGGGTGAGGATGACGTTTTCGCGTGATGCGATCCGCATCATCGGGCTGTCGGCGGCGGGCGGTTCGCCATCGGTGACGTCGAAGCCGGCGCCGGAGATCTGGCCGGCATCGAGCGCCTTTTCCAGCGCCAGTTCATCGATGAGGCCGCCGCGTCCGGTGTTGATCAGCAGCGGCTTGCGTTCCATCAGGGCGAATTCGCGCGCACCGATCACGCCCCGCGTTTCCGGTGTCAGCGGGCAGTGCAAGGTGATGATGTCAGCGCGCTTCAACACCTCGTCGAAAGCCGTCTGGCCGGGCTTCAGGTCAGTGGCGCCGCGACGACCGGCGGCGAGCACCCTCATGCCGAAGGCCTCGGCGATCTTGCCCACCGATTGGCCCAGCGTGCCTTGGCCGATAATGCCGAGCGTCGAGCCGCCGAGATCCGCGATGGGGTAATCGAAATAGCAGAATAGCGCCGCCTGCTGCCAGCGGCCCTCAATGACCGACTGGCGATAGGGCAGGATCGAACGGCGCAGCGCCAGCATCAGCGCGAAGGTGTGTTCGGGCACCGTGTGTTTGGCGTAGTTCCTGATATTGCAGACGGCGATGCCACGCGCCTTGGCTTCCGCGAGATCGACAATGTCGGTGCCGGTGGCGGAGACGGCGATCAGCTTCAGCTTCGTGGCGGCGGCAAGGGTATCGGCGCGGACGGGGGCCTTGTTGGTGATCACCACATCGGCGTCGCGGATGCGCTCCGCAACCTCATTCGGGGCGGTGCGGGCATGGACCACCATCTCATGCGGCACGGATGGCGCGCGGACCACGGTTTCCGGCGACAGCGTGTCCCGGTCGAGAAAGACGATGCGGATCATGGCGGACCTCCCTGCGTTGCCATCGACCTAGCTGAGGGGCTTTCGCCCAGCAAGGCAGGTCAGTGGTAATCCGGTACGCCCGGCATGGTGATGAAGCCCGGAAGCGTCCGGAAACGGCGCAGCCAGCGGCGAAGGGCCGGGTATTCGTCATGGTCGATGCCGCAGTCGCGTGAGAGGGCAAAGCTCGGCAGGAGGGCCAGATCGGCCAGCGTCGGGCTGGCGCCAACGAACCAGTCGGAGCCTTCGATCTGCCGCAGCGTCATATGGTCGTTCATGATGCGGAAGGCTTTGCGGGTGGCGCTGAGGTCGCTGTCGCTGGCGCCTTCCGAGGTGAAGAGTGCCGCCTCGCGGGCGTCGACGGCGGGTTTCAGCTCGCGGGTGGAGAAGCCCAGCCATTGCTGGACGCGTCCGAAGTCCGCGGCATCGGCGGGCAGCCAGGGACTGTCAGGCGCATGGGCGCGGACGAGATAGGCGAGGATGGCAGCGGTGCCGAACAGCCTGACGTCGCCGTCTTCGAGGATCGGCAGCGTGCCGGTCGGGTTGAGCGCCAGCATATGCGGCTTTTCCTGCTCGCGGCCCGGTGCCTTGTCGACGGCAACCGTCTCGAAGGTGAGGCCGAGCATGGAGAGGAGAAGGCGGACGCGAAAGCCGTTTTCGTCGAGGTGGTAGTCGTACAGCCTGATCATCACGCGGCCTCCACCATATGGGATTCGAGACGATTGCGCAGGTCGGTGGCCCAGAGCGCGAGGCTGCTGCGGGTGGCCGTCGAGATGTCGCCGGTGACTGTCATGTGGAGTGCGCTGCGCTCGGCGTTTCGGGCCTGAGCGGCGATCAGCACGGTCGTGCCGTTTCCTCGCAGGGTCACCGTTGCGGCTGAGGTTGCGCTCACGCTGTAGCCTTCCGGCAACGTGGACGTCACCGCCGCAAGAGCCGCTTCCGCCGTCATATCGAGGAAGAGGCTGCGAACTGGTCCAGCCGTCTCGGGAAGTGCCGAAAGCTCAGCTGCATCCGCCCCTTCCGGTGCCATCCAGATGATGCCGGCGCGTTCGGTTGCGGCGAAGGTCGGGACCTTGATGGTCTGGGGTACGTCGAGATCGGGGTGTGCCGGAATGTAGCGACATTGCCCGCCCGTATCGTAGCGCCAGCCGTGATAGAGGCAGGCGATGTGGTCGCCGCGCACGAAGCCGAAGCTCATGCGCATGCCGCGATGCGGACAGCGGTCCTCCCAGACATGGATCGCGCCCTTGTCGTCACGCCAGACGACGCGCTCCTCGCCATGGACGAGCGTTCCGGCAGAGGTGCCGGCTTCGATATCGGCGGAAAGGGCAACGGGGATCCAGGGAGAGGCTGATGTCATGATGCGGCCTTTGCGGGCAGGTCTTCGTCGGTTTGAAATCTCGTCACGTCGAGCACGATGCTGTCATAGGGGCCGAGGCTGACCGCCATTTCGAAGGCGTCGATCAGCGCCTCCGGCCCCGACAGCGTCAGGCGGCAGCGGTCCCTGTCACAGGAGGCAATCGTCAGGCCGAGCGACAGGCGCGCTGCACGATGTTCGGCAAACGCAATGAAGCCCTGCGGCTCCAGCCTTCCGGAAAAGGTGAAGCCGACGGTCATTTGGTCGGCCTTCGCCGTCATCGGATGGGGATCAGTGTTGCCTTGCAATTGTGCGCGCTCTAATTTTTGGGCAATCTAGCGGCGGGCGCGATCGGGTTTCAAGCGGTTTCTCCCATGCTCCAGAGGAAAGACAGACTATGCAGAACGGTATCGACAAGGCGTCGCTCGATCAGTGGTATGTGCTCGATACCGAGGCGGTGATCCCCGTCGGCCGATCGCAGAACCGCTTGCTCGGGACGGATCTCACCGTCGTCAAGCAGGCGGATGGGGCAATCGAGGTCTTTGCCGAGGGGCGGGCCGAGCCGCTGCCGCTGCGCCATCGCTTCGGCTTTCTCTGGGCGACGCTGGGTCAGCCCGAGCGCGAGATCTTTCCGCTGCCGGAGGCCGACGAGCCGGATAGACGCTATGTGCCCTGCGGCGTGGTCACGGTGAAGGCGTCCGGCCTTCGCATCGTCGAGAACTTTCTCGACATGGCACATTTTCCCTTTGTCCATACCGATGTTCTGGGTGCTGAGCCGCATACGGAAGTGCAGAGCTACGATGTCGAGATCCGGCGCGAGGAAGACGAGGTCTGGGCGACCAACTGCACCTTCTTCCAGCCGCAGGCGGCTCTCTCGGCGCAGGACGGGATCACCACGCAATACATGTACCGCGTGATGACGCCGTTCACGACGATCCTCTACAAGACCTGTCCGAATGCGGCCAATCGCTGGGATGTCATCGGGCTCTTCGTCCAGCCGCTCGATCCCGGCCGCTGCCGGGCGCATCCGATCATGTATCTGATTGACGATGTCTCGACGACGACGGAGCTCATTCATTTCCAGCAGATGATCTTCCTGCAGGACCGGATCATTCTCGAAAACCAGCGGCCGGTGCTCTTACCCCTTGAGCCACGCAAGGAGATCCCGACGCGGGCGGATGCCTCTTCGATCGCCTATCGCCGCTGGCTGAAGGAGAAGGGCGTGACCTATGGGGCGACGACGGTCGCCGCCTGACGTCCGGCAACAAAAAACCCGGAAGCGTTGGCTTCCGGGTTTCTGGTATCCTAAAACCTGTCGGTCTTAGTTGCGGGTCATCCAGTCGTCGATCTCGCGATCGGCTTCTTCCTGGGTCTTGCCATAGGCAGCCTGGATCTTGCCGGAGAGTTCCTTGCGCTTGCCGGCGATGACGTCGAGATCGTCACCCGTCAGCTTGCCCCACTGGGTCTGGGCCTTGCCCTTGAACTGTTCCCAGTTGCCTTCGATCTGATTCCAATTCATCGGATGTCTCCCGTGTCTGGTGAATGGTCGAGGCTCCGTGTCCTCGGGCCGGAAAACGTGTCCAGACGGCGGAAGTTCCATGGTTGGCGAGGCCATATCTGCAGGGCCAGGGGATAGGCCGGCGCACAAACTGGGTTTTGATGGAACACTTGCGGGATCTCGGCGTTTTGCTTGCGAACTGCATTCACAGAACGAGCGAAGGAGAATTTCATGGCCCAGGTACCGAGCGCCTCCAAGAACAAGATCGAGGACAAGGCGAACGACCTTGCGGACCGCATCGAAGAGGCGGCAAACACCTCCGGCAACGCCACCAGCGGCGACGTGCAGGCCGATCTCGAAGCTCTGCGTCGTGATATCGCAGCGCTGACGCAGACCGTCGCATCGTTCGGCAGCAACAAGATCCGTCAGGCGGGCGAGACCTCGCAGGAATACATGGATTCCGCTCGCGAGCGCATTATGAACGCCGAAGAAGATCTCGAAGCCTATGTCCGCTCGCGGCCGCTGCAGTCGCTGGCGATGGCGGCGGGCGTTGGTTACGTGCTGGCTCTGCTCAGCCGGCGCTGATCATGTTGCCACTTTTCCGACACCTCGGCATCGTTGCCTTCGGCAAGGTGCGGCCGACAGCCCGCAAGTTCGGGCGGTCTGTCATGGGCGGTCTGATAGCCGGCATATTTGGACTGACCGCCTATGTGGCACTGCTTCTGGCGCTCGGTTTCTATCTCAGCGTTCTGATCGGCCCGATTCTGGCTGCTCTGGTCATCGCCGTGGTCACCGCGCTGTGCGCGCTGATCGTTGTCCTCGTGGTCCAATCGATAAACCGGCGCACCGAGCTTCGCATGGAAGCCCGTCAGCGGGCGGCGAGATCGCGGCTTCCAGACCCAATGACGCTGCAGTTGCTTGCCGGTGTGCCAGCACTCATGAAGGGGCGGTCGCTCCTGACGGCGGCGGCGATTGCGGCGGTTGTCTACGGCATCGCAAAGTCGCAGGGCATCGGACGGGATCCGGAGGCCTGAGAACTTGAAAACCGAACGGCCAGATCCATTTTGGGTCTGGCCGTTCGGTTTGTTCATTTGTCTTTGGACTTGGTCTCGGCGTCGTGAAGCTGCTCAAGCAGTGTCAGCAGATGCTGTGGAGTGCCTTCATCGATAATGCTATCGTAATAGCCTCGCAGGCGGGACGCGATGAGTACATTCGCATTCTGGCGTTTTGCCTCGGAGATCTTCTTGTTCTTGGGTTTGTCCGGAGGGCCTTTAGCCATGTCTATCCAGTTCCGTCCTAGGGGCAGGCAAGATCAGAATTAACCTGATAAGCTCGCAGAAGCAAAAAAGTTCCCAAAGCGATGGAACATTTTTTTGACATCCGCGTTTCATGCCGAGTCCGCACCTTATTCCATATCGATTGGAGAACTGCATGTCCCTTACTGCCCGCGTCGCCACTCATCTTCCCTACCTGAGGCGATACGCACGCGCCGTCACCGGTTCGCAGACCTCCGGAGACGCCTATGTCGCGGCGGTTCTCGAAGCCCTGATCGCAGACATCTCCATCTTCCCGGCGAATGGTGACGATCGCGTCTCGCTCTACAAGCTCTTCGTGACGATCTACGATTCGACCAAGGTGGAACTGCCGCCGATCACTTCGCCGTTTGCCTGGGAAAAGCGTGCCGCTGCAAACCTCGCAGCCGTGCCCACGCGCGCGCGCCACGCATTCCTGCTGATCACGGTCGAAGGTTTCACCACCGCCGAAGCCGCGAATGTGCTGAGCGTCAGCGAGTCCGAGTTCAACACACTGTTCAATGAAGCCTCCGCCGAGATTTCGCGCCAGGTGGCAACCGATATCATGATCATCGAGGACGAGCCGCTGATCGCGCTCGATATCGAGCAGATGGTCGAGGATCTGGGCCATCGCGTCACCGGCATCGCCCGCACCCATTCCGAAGCCGTGGAGCTCTACAAGCGCACGAATCCGAAGATGGTGCTTGCCGATATCCAGCTTGCCGACGGCAGCTCCGGCATCGATGCGGTCAACGACATCCTGAAGGTCGACACGATCCCGGTGATCTTCATCACTGCCTTCCCCGAGCGTCTTCTGACCGGCGAGCGCCCGGAGCCTGCTTTCCTTGTGACCAAGCCGTTCAACCCGGACATGGTCAAGGCCCTGATCAGCCAGGCACTCTTCTTCAACGAGCGTGTGGCGGAGCAGGTCTGATACAGGCGCTCACGGCAAAATCTGACTGATGGTGCGTCTGGCCTTGTCGAGGCCGGACAGGAATGCCGATCAACGGCGGAGCAGGACAATTGGTACATCGATTGACATGGTTTGAACCTCAACGCGGCGATGATCAGCTGCGTGAGTTCTTCATAACCGCGCTCATCGACATGGGCGCCAGCCTTATCCTTCAGGACAAGGATGGCACCTATGTATGCATTACGTCGCTCCCGGCCCGGTGGAGCCTGCCTTCCGGTGCCCTGCCTTCCGACGATTCGATCTTCGGTCCGGAGATCGGGCGGAAATTGGCCGAGCTGAAGGCTGGTCTGGTCAAGGCAGGCGACCGGGCAGAGCTCGAAATCGAAGCAGGCGATGATACCTTTTTCGAATTCCGCTGCCGGATGGTCGAGATGACCGATCACGATCTGCATCTCATCACCGTCGTCATCGACAGGACCGAGGATCGCCGGCGCGAGCGGCTGCTGCGGGCGTTGCTGCGTGAAGTGAGCCACAGGTCGAAGAACCTGCTCGCGATCATTCAGAGCATTGCATCCCAGACCGCCCGGTACTCCGGCACGCTCGACATGTTCCTGGGCAAGTTCCGGGGGCGGCTGCATGCCTTGTCCCAGTCTCAGGACCTGATCACGGATTCGAGCTGGCGCGGCGCCTATTTCCGCGATCTGCTCAAGCAGCAGGTCGATCGTTATGTTCAGGAAAACGCAGATCTCGTGCAGGTTTCCGGTGACGATGTGCTGCTCACACCGAATGCTTCGCTGCATATCGGGCTCGCTCTCCACGAACTGGTGGTGAATGCCGTCAGTCATGGCGAATTCCTCCAGCGGCGTTTGCCGATCGAGGTGTCTTGCGAGAAATTGAGCACGGCCGCCGGACCTGTGATCGTCATCATTTGGCAAGAGCCGTTCACGGCCAAGCCCGACGAAGAGACCAAGGCTGCCCGTTTCGGCAGCACCGTGCTCGAGCGTGTCGTGCCCGCCTCTGTCAACGGCGAGGCGAAGCACGAGCTCAATCAGGGGCAGGTGCGCTACGAATTGCGCTTCCCGCTCGAAATCTTCGACTGATCCCAATCGGCGACCCCTCCGGCGCCCCCTCGACAACAGAGACGAGAGCCCATGCGCCTGTTCAGTTGCAGCAACTGCGCGAATGTCGTGCATTTTGAAAATGACGGTTGCGTCACCTGCGGGTCGAGGCTGGCCTTCCGGCCGCGCGCGCTCGACATGGTGGCCCTGGATGCCTCCGGCACGCATGTGCTCGAGAACGGCCAGTCCGGAAATGTCCCGATCAGTCCGTGCAGCAATGCTGCACTCGGTGGGTGCAATTGGCTGGTGGATGACGGCCATGCGAGTGGCTTCTGTCTTGCCTGCCGCCACAACGTGACGATCCCGGACCTCTCCATTCCTGAAAACCTCCAAAACTGGCAGAAGATCGAGCTGGCCAAGCGCGGGTTGTTCTATTCGCTGCTCCGCTTCCGCCTGCCGCTTGTTACGCGCAGCGACGATCCGGAGGCTGGCCTCGGCTTTGATTTCCTGGCGGACGATCCAGCGGATACCGGCGAAGGTCCTGTGCTTACGGGCCATGACGAAGGCCTGATTACTTTGAACATTGCGGAAGCCTCCGACGCCGAGCGGGAAGCGCGGCGTGTGGCGCTGGGTGAACCCTTCCGCACGCTGCTCGGTCATTTCCGTCACGAGGTTGCGCATTACTACTGGAACGTACTCGTACGTGACCGGGACGGTTTTGAGGGCTTCCGGGCGATCTTCGGTGATGAACGGCTGGATTACGGCGAGGCGTTGAAGCGGCACTATGCCGACGGACCTGTTGCCGGCTGGGAGAATACCTTCATCTCAGCCTATGCCGCGAGCCACCCATGGGAAGACTTTGCGGAAACCTTTGCGCACTACTTCCACATCGTCGATGCGCTCGATACTGCCGACGCCTTCGGGTTACGCACCAGCCCGGATGTCGAGCATGACGTGCCGGAGATCGAACTGAAACGGACCTTCGACAGCTACAGCATGGGCAGTGCTGAAGCCCTGGTGCGGGCCTGGGTGCCGCTGACGCTTGCGATCAACAGTATCAACCGCAGCATGGGGCAACCCGATCTCTATCCCTTCGTCCTGTCGGAGGCGGTGTTCGCCAAGCTGCGCTACATACATGCCCTGATCCGTACCTGAGGACCTGCCGCCGCCTCTCGCGGCGTATATCCGGAACATCGCTGAAGTCTCTGCGTTAACCTTCCAGTAACACGGAGATTGACGATGAACAGTATGGCTGCCTTGATGGTTATTGTGGCCTGCCACCCGCAGGACACCACGTGTCTTCAGGATCCTGTTGCGGTCATCTCTTATGATACGGATGAAGCCTGCTATACGGCGCTGCCGGAAGAACTGAAGCGCGCCCGTGCCATGGCCGAAGTTATCTATGGTGACTGTTTTCCGGTGAGCCCCGATCTTGTCGCTGGCCGAAACATTCGCCAGACCATCGCCCCGGGGAAACTTGCTGTTCTCGACAATCCGGTGATGAATGCGGGTCCGACCGAAGCGCAAGCGCTGGCTCCGGTGCTTGATCAGGATCGCTATGGGGCAGTCAAATGACCCAGGCGAATTCCCCCAATGAAGCTTCATCCGAGATCGACTCCCGGAACCGTCACATTGCACAAGAGGCGGGACTGGACCAGGATCTGGAATCCCAAGTCCCTGCGCGCTACGATAATTTCACCGTCACCATATTGAGCGTGATCCTGATTGCACTGGTTGCCGTTGTGATCTGGATCGCGCTCTGACATCTATCTTTTTTCGAAAAGAAGAAAGGCCGTGCTGGGGTGCACGGCCTGTTGTTCTGGCGTTCCTTGTCAGCGTAGCGTCATGCGCGGCGGAACAGATTCATCGCAAGCGAGATGAGGAACAGGATGATGAAAATGGTGAAGAGGATCTTCGCGATGCCAGCAGATGCTCCGGCGATGCCGCCAAACCCAAGTACGCCGGCGATCAGAGCGACGACGAGAAAGACGAGAGCGTAGTAAAGCATGGTAATTTCTCCGTGTTTCGATGGCTGGAGAACGCCATTTCGTGATCTTTGTTCCATCGCAGACCGGCTTTCGATCACTTCTGATCGCGAACCACTGCATCGCGATAAAAACATTGAGAACCGCGGAACCTTATCGTTTCTACGGCGTTCTTTGCGCACACTGTTTCAAACCCGTTGGACCAAATGACAGAACATTCGAAGAAAGCGCCGGTTTCGAACGGGCTGCCAGGAATGGCGGCCTTTCATCCCGGCGTGTCCGCGCAGCTGCGCGAGTATTACCAGTCGGTGCAAGAAGAGGGGATCCCAGAGCGATTTCTCGAGCTTCTTGAAAGACTGGACATGGCAGAGCGCCAGTCGGGCGCAGGCGTTCGTGTAAAGGATACTGCTCGATGACCGTTGGCGACACGTCGATCGATCGATCTTTCAAGCGTGACCTTCTGGCCGCGTTGCCAAACCTGCGTGCCTTCGCCGTGTCGTTGACCGGCCGCCATCATGTGGCAGACGATCTGGTGCAGGATACGATCATGAAGGCTTGGGCCAAGCAGGATCATTTCGAACCGGGCACCAACATGAAGGCCTGGCTGTTCACGATCCTGCGCAATGAATTCTATTCTCAGATGCGCAAACGCGGTCGCGAAGTCTCCGATACGGACGGCATTTTCACCTCCCAGCTGTCCACTCACCCGCAACAGTACGGCTCTCTCGACCTGCAGGACTTCAAGCGCGCGCTCGACCAGCTTCCGAGCGATCAGCGTGAAGCGATCATTCTCGTTGGCGCTTCGGGCTTTGCCTATGAAGAGGCGGCCGAGATTTGCGGCTGTGCGGTCGGTACGATCAAGAGCCGCATCAACCGTGCGCGCAACAAGCTGCAGGAGATCCTGGGCGTGAGCGGCGAGGGCGACTATGGCCCCGACGCGCACAGCTCAGCGGTCATCAAGAAAGCCTTCGCGGTCTGAGGGGCCGCGAGCATGCGCCGCTTTCAAAACCGCCGCAGCCAGTTGCTCGGCCTGCGGCGGTTTCGTCACGACAGGATGGCCCGAGATGATCGTGCCCGATCCCATGAAGTCGTACGACGACAGAAAGACCGGGCGCGCGCCGGCTTCCATGATGAGCTTCGTCCGCTCGACGTTGAGCGTTTCCGCCAGCACGGCATCTATGATGACCACGTCAAACGGGGATGTCATCAGAGCAGCCGCCAGCTGCGAGAGCGGTGCGATCGTGACA
>JAIXSF010000263.1 GCA_027484835.1 Rhizobiaceae bacterium
GCTATTGGCCGCTGCAAATTAGGGCATGGGCTCGATCCCCTGTCCGCCATGATCCATGAATTCATACCTGCCAGCCGGGACGCGTTCGATCCGAGCATGCTTCTCCATATGGTCCAGAGGTCCAGACGATGACAGTTTCAGTGACGCTTCCCGAGCGTAGCCAGACTGCGGCTCCGGTTCGCCCCACCGCTTTCGCCGAGAAGCCGAGCCTGCTCGGCCTCGACCGCGAGGAGCTGGGTGAGGCCCTGCGCGGCAAGGGGGTGCCGGAGAAGCAGATCAAGATGCGCGTGGCGCAGATCTGGAACTGGCTCTATGTCCGCGGCATCTCCGACTTCGACCATATGGCGAATGTCTCCAAGGACATGCGCGAAATGCTGAAGACGCATTTCACCATCGCGCGGCCCGAGATCGTCGAGGAGCAGGTGTCGAATGATGGCACCCGCAAATGGCTGCTGCGCTTTCCGCCGCGCGGTGCCGGTCGGCCTGTGGAAGTTGAAAGCGTCTACATTCCGGAAGAGGGTCGCGGTACGCTCTGCATTTCGAGCCAGGTCGGCTGTACGCTCACCTGTTCCTTCTGTCATACCGGCACGCAAAAGCTGGTGCGCAATCTGACCGCCGAGGAAATCCTCTCGCAGCTGCTGCTCGCGCGCGACCGTCTCGGCGATTTCCCGGACCGCGAGATCCCCGTCGGCACGATGATGCCGTCCAGCGATCGCAAGATCACCAACATTGTCATGATGGGCATGGGCGAACCGCTCTACAATTTCGAGGAAGTGAAGAAGGCGCTGTTGATCGCGACCGACGGCGATGGCCTGTCGCTGTCAAAGCGTCGCGTGACGCTGTCGACCTCGGGCGTGGTGCCGGAGATCTACCGGACCGGCGAGGAGATCGGCGTGATGCTGGCGATCTCGCTGCATGCCGTCCGCGACGAGCTCCGCGACATGCTGGTGCCGATCAACAAGAAGTATCCGCTGAAGGAGCTGATCGAGGCCTGTCGCAACTATCCGGGCCTGTCGAATGCCCGCCGCATCACCTTCGAATATGTGATGTTGAAGGACGTCAACGACAGTCTCGAGGATGCCAAGGGGCTGATCCAGTTGCTCAAGGGCGTACCGGCGAAGATCAATCTGATCCCGTTCAACCCGTGGCCGGGCACCAATTACCAGTGTTCCGACTGGGCGACGATCGAGAAGTTCGCCGACTTCATCAACCAGGCCGGCTATGCCTCGCCGATCCGCACACCGCGCGGCCGCGATATCCTGGCCGCCTGCGGCCAGCTGAAGTCGGAATCCGAGCGCATGCGCAAGACGGAGCGTCTGGCGTTTGAAGCCATGATGATCGCCAATCACGGCGAAGACGACGATTAATGTTCCGGCGGGACGGTTGTCCCGCCTCCGATCCTACTTGGCCTGCGTCATGAAGATCTTCACCGCGAAGATCGAGAAGACACCGGCAAAGGTGTAATCGATGCCGCGCAGAACCTTGCGGTTCGCCTGCAGCCAGCTCGACATGAAATCCGCCCCATAGACGATGCCGACGCCGATCGGCAGCGACAGGATGATCGACCACATGCCGAGGAAGATAAGCTTGCCCGTCACGTTTGGGTCGGTGGCGGTGACGAATTGCGGCAGGAAGGTCATGAAGAAGATGATGACCTTGGGGTTCAGGAGATTGACCCAGAGCCCGTTCAGGAAGGCACCCTTCTTCGAGACGACCGCATCACCATCTGCCTTGATCACGAAGTTGGAGCCGTGGCGGACCGCCTGCAACGCCAGCCACAACAGATAAGCGGCGCCACCGGTCTTGAGCAGCATGAATGCCGTCGGTGAGGCGACGATGAGCGCCGAAATGCCGAAGGCGACCAGCAGGGTGTGGATCGAGATGCCAAAGCTGGTTCCGGCGAGCGTCATCAGGCCGATCGCCCGGCCATCGCGGAGCGAGCGGCTGATCCAGAGCGTCATGTCCGGGCCAGGAGTGATGGCCAGCAGAAGAAGTGCCAGGCTGAAGGCGAGAAAGACGGGAAGGCTCGGGATAAAATCCATTGATGTCACCGCATGATGAAGCACCCGCGACCTGCGGGTGATCAATCCATAACGGCCTTCACCGAGCTTGCCAATCAGCCTCTGGGGATCGACAGGTAGGTCTTGAAGGCGTCGGCATAATCCGGATGCCATCTTGAGAGCGGCGGGCGGTTTTCGATGATGTCGCCGGCGGCCCAGGCAATGCGCTTTTCGTCCAGTGCGCGGGGCACATCGTTGTCTGGGCAAAGGATGTAGAAGTCGCCGCTGACAAGGCTTTCCAGCATGAACTCGACAGTCTCTTCCGGTGTCCAGGCGCCTGCCGGTTTCTCGGTACGGCCATTCGCTGTCAGGCCCGTGAAGACGAAGCCTGGGATCAGCAGGTGAGCCGTGACATTGCAGTCCGGCGTGTTGCGCAGCTCGTGCTGAAGCGCCTCGGTGAAAGCCTTCACGCCTGCCTTCGAGACATTGTAGGCCGGATCACCCGGGGGCGTCGTGATGCCCTGCTTGGATCCCGTATTGATGATGAGGGCCGCATCCTTGTGGGCGACCATGCCCGGGCCGAAGGTGCGGGTGCCATTGATGACGGCCATCAGGTTGACGCCGAGTACGTTCTCCCAGTTTGCCTGCGGCCCGAAGAGGGCGCTGCCCGGCTGGATGCCGGCATTGTTCATCAGCACATGCACGCGTCCGAACCGCTGGATGACGGCGCGCTCCAGCGCTTCGAGTTCATCCAGTTTCGAGACGTCCGTGCCGATGGCGACGACATCGGTGTCACCACTTGCGGAAAGTGCTGCAACCTCCAAGGCTGCGGCGGCCAGCTGATCGCCTTCGAGGTCGACCAGGACGACGCAGAGACCCATGCCAGCAAAGGCCTTGGCCGTGGCGAGGCCGATGCCCGAGGCGGCGCCGGTGATGACGGCGACATGACCTTTCACGAGTGCTGGATGTGGGGTCATCATGGGCAAATTCCTTCCAGGTCAATGGCTTTGGCAATGATGGCGATATGGTACCCATGTTCGGCTTCGTCAACATGACGGCAAATCGGTCCCTGGCTTGCCTGGCCATCGGACCCAACCGATCTTGGCCGCCACCTCGGCCGGTCGATGCCCTTGCGTACCGGCGGAATCTCGCTAAAAGTGCCGCCATTCTTGATCCAGGCGGGGTTTGAGCCTCGCTCCTTCCAGACGGAACATCGACATGGCACTCCCCAAAGACGTGAAGAAAGTCGTCCTCGCCTATTCCGGCGGCCTCGACACCTCGATCATCCTGAAATGGCTTCAGACCGAACTCGGTGCAGAAGTCGTGACCTTCACGGCCGACCTCGGCCAGGGTGAAGAACTCGAGCCGGCCCGCAAGAAGGCCGAGATGCTCGGCATCAAGGAGATCTTCATCGAGGACGTGCGCGAAGAGTTCGTCCGCGATTTCGTCTTCCCGATGTTCCGTGCCAATGCCGTCTATGAGGGCGTCTACCTGCTCGGCACCTCGATCGCCCGCCCGCTGATCTCCAAGCACCTGATCGATATCGCCAAGAAGACCGGCGCCGATGCCATCGCTCATGGTGCGACCGGCAAGGGCAATGACCAGGTTCGTTTCGAACTCTCGGCCTATGCGCTGAACCCCGACATCAAGATCATCGCACCGTGGCGCGACTGGGCGTTCAAGAGCCGCACCGATCTCTTGGCTTTCGCCGAGCAGAACCAGATCCCGGTTGCCAAGGACAAGAAGGGCGAAGCGCCGTTCTCGGTCGACGCCAACCTTCTGCATTCCTCGTCCGAGGGCAAGGTTCTCGAAGATCCGTCCGTCGAGGCTCCGGAGTACGTGCACATGCGCACGATCTCGCCGGAAGCTGCCCCGGACAAGGCCACCATCATCAAGGTTGGCTTCGAAAAGGGTGATGCTGTCTCGATCAATGGCGTTCGCATGAGCCCGGCCACGCTGCTTGCCGCGCTCAATGACTACGGCCGCGACAACGGCATCGGCCGTCTCGACCTCGTCGAAAACCGCTTCGTCGGCATGAAGTCGCGTGGCGTCTACGAGACCCCCGGTGGCACGATCCTGCTGTCGGCACACCGTGCAATCGAATCGATCACGCTCGACCGTGGTGCAGCCCACCTGAAGGACGAGATCATGCCGCGCTACGCAGAGCTGATCTATTACGGCTTCTGGTTCTCGCCGGAGCGCGAGATGCTGCAGGCCCTGATCGACAAGAGCCAGGAGCATGTCGAAGGCGAAGTGACGCTGAAGCTCTACAAGGGCAACGTCATGGTCATCGGCCGCGAGTCCTCGAAGTCGCTGTACTCCGACCAGCTCGTCACCTTCGAAGACGACCAGGGCGCCTACGACCAGAAGGATGCGGCCGGCTTCATCAAGCTGAACGCGCTGCGCCTGCGCACACTCGCCAAGCGCAATCTCGGCAAGTAAGTCAGCCCTATAAGAACAACGAAAGCCCGCCTTCCTCACGGAGGGCGGGCTTTTTTTTGTGATTGCGACGGTCAGTCGTTCTTCAGGAAAGCAGCAATCGCCTCGACCTCGCCCTGCGAGATCTCATGCCCACCCCGGTGATGGAAGGCTTCCACCGAAGCACCGCCGGCCTTGAAATAGCTTGTCAGCTGTTCGGTCAGCGGAAGCGGGCAAATCGGATCCCGTTCGCCGGCGGTTACCAGGATCGAGCGGCCCTTCAGACCGGTCTGAACCGGAGGACTGAATGGGATCAGCGGATGCATCAGCACGACCCGATCGAAAAGCTCCGGCGCCTCGAAAAGAACGGACGCCAGGATGTTGGCCCCATTCGAGTAACCGAGGCCATAGATTGGCAAGCCCGGATGCTTCTCTCTGTGCGCGCGGATGAAGGCTGCCATCTGCACGGTCCGCTGGGCCAGGTCGGCCATGTCATAGACGCCTTCGCCGGTGCGCCTGAAAAAACGCGCCGCGCCGTACTCCGAGACGTCGCCGCGCGGCGAAACAATCCCCGCCTCCGGCAGGATCTGCTTCACGAGACCTGGAAACTGATGCTCGTCTCCACCGGTGCCGTGGAATGTGAAGACCAGCGGCGCCGTGCCTTGCGGTGCCTGGTAGAAATGAATGTAGCTGTCGAGTGCCATGAGGGTTCTCCCCAGCAGAAACGACACCCGCGAAAACGGGTGTCGTCTGCCGTGTCTGATTAATCCTGGATCGGGGGCAGGTGGGCCTCGATCTGCGAACGATACTGCTGGTAGCGGCTTGGCAGCTTCAGCGCCTCGCCGAGATGCGCGGTATCCTCGTCACGGTTGAAGCCGGGCTCGTTCGTGGCAATCTCGAACAGCACACCGCCCGGCGTGCGGAAATAGATCGCCCAGAAGTAGTCGCGGTCGATGACCGGCGTTACCTGATAACCCGTGTCGAGCAGCGCCTTGCGCACGTCGAGCTGGGCCGCACGGTCTTCGACGGCAAAGGCAACATGATGGACCGATCCGGCACCTTGCTGTGCACGCGAGGCACCGGGCAGGACTTCAAGATCGATATAGTCGGCGCCATTGCCGCCGGGGACTGCATAGCGGACGAAGTCGCCCTGCTTGTCGACGGGCTGGTAGCCCATGAACTTCAGCAGTTCGCCCGTGGCACCTTCGTCACGCAGTCGCATGGTCACGCCGCGGAAACCATGAACCCCTTCCGAAACGCCAACCGGACCACCGGCAAAGGGCACGCGGCTATCGCCGTCAACTTCCGCAAGCGCAAATCCGTCACCATCAGGACCGGCAAACCGCAGGCGATCCTCACCGAAGAGCGAATAGGAGCCGAGCTCCTTCACGCCTTCCTTCGACAGGCGTTCCTGCCAGAAACCGAGTGTGCCCTTCGGCACGGAGAAGACTGTTTCCGAAACTTCACCGGCACCCCGGCCGCCCTTGCCCATATTGGCAAACGGGAAGTAGGTCATCACCGATCCGGCATTGCCGACTTCGTCGCCGTAATAGAGGTGATAGACGTCGGGGGCATCGAAGTTGACCGTCTTCTTGACCCGGCGCAGGCCGAGGGTCTTGGTGAAGAAGTCGTTGTTTTCCTGGGCATCCGCAGCCATCGAGGTAACGTGATGCAGGCCTTTGATCTGGGTAAGCATGGCTCTGATCCTTTCCCGGCGATCGCGCCGGTCTTGTTCTGTTGGAGAGAATATGGGCCATGGCTTTTCGATTGAGAATAGCTGTAATATTGCGGATATTATTTCACTGGGAGCAATAATGAGATGGGCGAGCTGGAAGCCATCAGAACCTTTCTGACCGTCGCGGAACACAGCAGCTTCAGCGCCGCCGCCCGCCTCCTGGGCATGACCCCCGCCTCGGTCACGCGCACCATTTCCGCCCTCGAAGACAATCTGGGCGTCCAGCTTCTGCTCAGAACAACCCGCAAGGTGTCATTGACCTCGGCAGGTGCGGCCTATGCGGCCCGTGTCGCGCCGCTCGCGCAAGGCATTGCCCGCGCCACGGAGGAAACACGCGACCTGCAGCAGGTGACCGCCGGATCGCTCCGTGTCTCCGCCCCAATGTCGCTGGGTATGAAGGTGCTGCCGACGGTGCTGTCGCAATTCGCGATCATCCATCCGAAGACCAGTGTGGCGATCGAACTTTCCGATCGCTTCGTCGATATCCTTCAGGAAAACTACGATCTTGCGATCCGCATATCCGGACCTCCGACCGACAAATCGACGATCTGGCGCAAGATACGGCCGGTCTCCCGCCTGCTGGTCGCCTCCCCCTCGTTTCTGGAGCGCAACGGCACGCCACGGCAGCCGGAAGATCTAAGCGGACTGGAATGTCTGAGCTACAACGATCAGTCGAAGACGGAAGTCTGGGAACTAAGCCGCCCCGGACAGACACGCATCGTCGAGGCGAAGGGTCGCTTCTCCATCAACAACGGCGATTTTCTCGGCAAGCTTGCGGTAGCCGGCGAAGGAATTGCCCTTCTTCCCCGCTTCATCGTCCAGGAGGAGCTTGATGCGGGCAGGCTTGTCGAAGTCCTGCCCGGGTGGAGCACGCCGGAAATCTGGCTGACGCTCTACTATCCGCCCTATGCGCAGCTACCCCTGAGGGTCGCCACATTCTCGGATTTCTTCGAAGCCTTCATCAAGGAAAGCTGGGACGGCGGTGAGCCGTCGTGATTGGAGCTTAGCGGTCTCGCCCAAGAAACTCGCCAATTTCCTGCGCGATCCTGTCGGTGGCGATCGGAACCTCGACCTTCTTTACCTTTTCAAACAAGGGCTCCGGAATGGCGGACTTGCGAGCTTCGGCAAGGCCCTCGAAGAAGCGCGGCGAAAACTCCGGATGCGGTTGGTAGGAGAGACCCCAGTCACCGTAGCGGATGACCGCATTCTCACAAGCGTCGGTCTTGCCGACCACTTCGGCGCCAGCGGGGACCTCGATCACCTGGTCCTGGTGCCAGGCGAGCAAAACATGCTCCTCGCCGGTGTCCGACCGCCGGTAGGTGACCGGACCGGCCGACCAGCCGCCCTTGAACTTCTCGACGTGACCGCCGAGTGCTTTAGCCATCACCTGATGGCCGAAACAGATGCCGACCATGGGCACCTTCGCCGCATGCACCTCGCGAATGAACGCTTCGAGGCGGCGGATCCAGTCGTGATCTTCGTAGACGCCAAATTTTGATCCCGTCAGCAGCCAGCCGTCCACTTCGGTCGGGCTTTCCGGGAACTGCCCGTCGACGACGAAATAGCGCTTGAACGTAAAGTCGAACTTGCCGAGCAGCGCGGCGAACATGTCGGCATAATTGCCGTATTCGTCCGCGAGTTCGGCGGGTGAATGACCCGTGACGAGGATGCCGATGGTCTTGGCGGTCATTGTCGTTTCCTAAAAGGTGCAAAAAGAGCGGTCGTCAGGCCTTGCGCTCTCTCCATCTATACCAAATGTTAGTTTGATCAAATTTCAAGAGGGTGAACGCTCTTTGGGCAAAAGTCCCGGTCAGGCGATCACGAAAGAGAAAACAGGGAGATCTCGGCTGAACCATGGCGAGCGGTGACCGCAAGGCAGACGAATCATTGAAACAGCGGGTTTACCGAACCTTGCGCGCACGCGTCATGTCCGGAGCGGTGGCACCTGGCCTGCCGATCACGATCAACGGTGTGGCCGAAGATCTAGGCGTCAGCGCCATGCCGGTCCGCGAGGCACTGCATCGCCTTGTCGCGGATGGCGCGCTGGAATATCTCGACAATCGCCGCGTCCGCGTGCCGGAAATGACCCTTTCGAAATTCGAGGAAATCATCTCTGCACGAACGGCACTGGAAACGCTTGCGGCAGTCCGTGCCCTGCCGCATATCGACGCCGCCCGCTTGGAACGCCTGCAGGTGATCGATGCCGAAATCGATGAGGCCTATCGCGGCAACGATCTGCTGCGATCGACGGAACTCAACTTCCTCTTCCATCGCACCCTGTACGAGCCCGGCGCGACGGGCGTGCTTCTGAGCCTGATGGAATCCGTCTGGCTGCGCCTCGGGCCCTTCATGCGCCTTGCAACCGCGAAACTCGAGGACAGCTATCGCATCGATCGCCATGCCGAAGCGATGGCCGCCATCCGCAACAAAGATCCCGTGGCGCTGTCCCAGGCCATAGAGGCCGATATTCAGGACGGCGTGGGCCATCTCGGAAGACACTTTCTCCAGGGAAACGGTGCGCACTGACGTCCGTACCTCCTCTTCAGACTTCCAGCATCGCATTTCCGTAGCGTGCATTTTCCAACCGAGAGCTGTGCAAGCACAGGCTCGGGCAAGGCTTGATGCCTAGACCTTCCCCTATGCTCGGCGGGGAAACCAACCTGCAGTGCGAAATTTGTGCTGGAAGGCGCTGGGAAGGTTGAGAGGCATCGCCTCGATCGGCTCGATCCAACCGGCGAAACTTTTTTAAGCGCAGCCGTTTGACGAGAAGAGGCCGATAGACATGACGTCGCCCATTTCCCTGCTCAGCCCCGCCCAGATCCGGGCCCTTCCGAATTCGACCGTGAGCTCATGGTCCGATGATGAAGTGAGCCAGCTCTCGAGCGCCCAGATCGGGGCGCTGTCCTCGGGCCAGGTCGGCGCCTTGCAGACCGAGGCGGTCGCCGGACTATCGACGTCGCAACTTCGGGCCATCGCTCCCCGCTCGATCACCGGCCTGACCCTCGATCAGATTACGGCGCTGTCGACCGAAGACGTCTCCAGCCTTGCGTCGACGCAGGTTGCCGCCCTCACCACAAGCCAGCTCGGCGGCTTGAGCACTGCACAGTCGGAAGCGCTGACCCCGAGCCAGATCGCCAGACTGACCGCGACGCAGCTCGGCGCCTTCAGCGCAGAAGATCTGGCAACCTTCTCGGCAGCGGACATCGCCGCGATCAACACGGCAGCCCTGAGAGGGCTGTCGCCGCAAATCGTCGCCGGTTTTACACCGACGCAGACAGCGGCGCTCAAGCCGACGCAGATCGCGGCCCTGACGCCCGCACAGATCGCAGCCTTGACACCGGCCCAGGTCGGAGCTCTGACACCCGTCCAAATCCAGTCCTTGAGCCCCATCCAGGTGGCGGCGCTTACGACAGACCAGCTCGGCGCCATGTCCACGACACAGATCGCATCGATCAGTGCCCGTGGCGTGACCGGCCTGACGACGACCCAGATTGACTCGCTGAGCAATGAAAAGATCTTTGCGCTTACCGGTGCGCAGATGGCAGCTCTCACCTCGCGGCAGCTTGGCGCCCTGAGCGTTCAGCAGGTCGCGGGCCTGTCGACGACCCAGGTCGCTGCGATCAACTCGCGCGCTATCTCGGGCCTGTCGACTGAACAGATTGCGGCTCTGACGCCGACACAGACGGCAGCTCTGACGGGTCCCCAGATCGCATCTCTGACGAGCACGCAGGTCTCCGCCCTGACGGAAAACCAGCTGGCGGCACTCACGACGACCCAGATCAGGGCCCTCGGAGCGACCCAGATCGCGGCTCTCCCGACAGCGACGATTGCCGGCTTCAGCACAACCCAGCTTGCTGCACTGGGACCGAAGGCGGTTGGCGGACTGACGCCTGCGCAGCTCGCGGTCATGAGCACCGATCAGATCAAGAGCCTCACCACATCCCAGGTCGCCGGCATGTCGGCAAGCCAGGTCGCAAGCCTCTCGAACACGCAGGTTGCGGCCCTCTCGACGGCTCAGATCGGCGCCTTCAGCTCCTCGGCGATCACCGGTCTGACGACATCTCAGATTGCGGCCCTCAGCCCCACGCAGATCGGGGCAATGACGACCACCCAGATCTCGGCGTTGAAGGCGACCCAGGTCGCAGCCTTCACCCCGGACCAGATCGCGGGCATGACGGCAACGCAAATTCGCGGGCTGACCGGTGCACAGGTCGCCGCCATGCCGGAAAACGCCTTCAGCAGCTTCTCCGAGGAGCAGATCGCCGCCCTCAGCACCAGAGCCGTTGCCGGCCTGACGGCAGAGCAGATCGGCGCCATGTCGATGGATCAGATCGACGCCTTGTCCACCGCGCAGATCGGCGCACTGAGCTCGGTGCAGATTGCAGCGCTTCCGGCTGAAGCGCTTGCTGCGATGAGCCCGACCAAGCTCGCGGCCATCAACGTCAAGGCAATCACCGGGATCACACCGGAGCGGATGGCATCCCTCGGAACGGATCAGATTGCTGCTCTGACCACTCTTCAGCTGAAGGCATTGAAAGCCGAACAGGTCGCCGCTCTCAGCCCCTTCCAGGCAGAAGCTTTGACCAACAGCCAGATTGGCTCCTTGACCGCAGCCCAGCTTACGGCGCTTTCGGTCAATGCCGTGAAGGCCTGGTCACCGTCGCAGATTGGCGCGATTTCGGCAGGCTCGATCAGCGGCCTGACGGTTGATCAGATCACAGCCCTCAGCGATGACCAGATCGAGGGTCTGAATACCGCACAGATCTCCAAACTGAGCGGCGCTCAGATCGGCGCCCTGTCGGAGCTTCAGCTTGCTGCGCTGACGCCGTCGGAAATCGCCGCAATCTCGACCAGCGCCATTGGCTCTATTGCGGCCGACAAGATCGACAGCCTCAGCCTGGAGCAGATCGCGAAGCTGACGACCGGACAAATCGCGGCAATGAAGAACGAGCAGGTCATTGCCTTCACGCCGACCCAGCTCGCATCGCTGAGCGCAAGCCAGCTGCAAGCGGTGACCGCAGCCCAGATTGCATCGCTCTCGCCGAGCAACATCGCTTCTCTCTCGAATGAACAGATTGCCGGTCTCTCCGCACGCACCATTGCGGCCTTGAGCACGGATCAGATCATGGCCCTCTCCTCCAGCCAGATCGAGGCCATGACGGCAACCCAAGTGTCCGGCCTGACGGCCGAGCAACTCGGTGCCATGCGCAATGCCGACATTCTCGCCTTCCAGCCGGCGGAAATTGCTGCCATCACCACGGCCGCGATGAGTGGTCTCGACGCAGAGACCATTGCAGCGCTCAACCTTGATCAGGTTGCAGCACTGACCCCCGCCCAGCTCGGAACACTGACAGCCGCACAGACCGCAGCCTTGACGCCCACCCAGGTGGATGCGCTGAGTGCGAAGCAGGTCGCAGGCTTCGGTGCGGCGCAGGCAGCGGCGTTGACGCCAACGGCGCTCGGCATCCTGTCGCAGGAACAGATTGCCGCCCTCAGCACCCCGGCGATTTCAGCCTTGTCGACCACCCAGATTGCCGCCCTGTCCCCCAGCCAGATCGACGCGCTCACCGGCGCCCAGATGGGTGCAATGACGGCCACACAGGTGGCGTCGCTGACGCCGACCCAGCTCTCCAACTTCCCGGCCGCCAAGCTGGCAGCCATCAGCCCCACGGCAATCGCCGGCTTGACGACACAGCAGATCGCTCTGCTCGGCTCTGACCAGATCGGTGCCCTCACCGCAAATCAGGTCGCAGCATTGACCTCGAGCCAGATCGGCGCGCTGACGCCGCAGCAGGTCACGCTGCTGTCGACAACGCAGATCGGAGCCCTGAGTGCCAGCCAGGTGGCAGCCCTCAGCATCGATGCCTTGGGAACTCTGACCAGCGACAAGATTGCGGCACTGAACGTCAAGGCGATCCCCGGCCTGTCCGCAGCGCAGATCGCATCCCTGTCGACGACCCAGATCGACAGCTTCAGCCAGACCCAGATTGCAGCCCTCACGGCAACACAGGTCGGCGCTTTGTCTTCGGCGCAGCTCGGTACGTTCTCCAATTCCGAACTGGCGTCCATCGCACCGACCGCGATCACAGGGCTATCGGCTGCCAACATTGCCGGTCTCAGCCAGGAACAGATCGGTGTCCTCACGGCAGCGCAGGTGGGCGTGCTGACCTTCGACCAGCTGAACGCGCTGAGACCCGATCAGCTTGGTGTGATGACGGCCACCCAGATCGGTGCATTGACGGCAACTCAAATCGCGTCCTTGTCGGCAGGCACGATCTCCGCCCTGTCGGCGACGCAAATCGCCGCCATCTCGGCGAAGGCAATACCGGGACTGAGCACCGCACAGATCGCCACGCTGACGCCAAGCCAGATCGATGCGATGACGTCGGCCCAGTTCGGCGCCTTGAACGCAACGCAGCTGGGCGCCTTCAGCCAGACCGCGCTCGAGACGCTGACCTCTGCGGATATCGCTGCATTGTCGCCGAGCGCCATCAGCGGCCTGTCGCCGGCCGTCTTCGCCACGCTGCAGCCTGAGCAGATCTCGGCCATGACCACCGGCCAGATCGCAGGCCTCACCTACAACCAGCTGCGCGGCATGACCCAGGGCCAGATCGCGGCGCTGACCACATCCCAGGTCGGTGCAATGAACGCCATCCAGCTGGCAACGCTGGGGTCTGATCGCATCGGCTGGCTGAACACGTCCCAGATCGCCGCCATGGATCCGAGGGCCATCGGGGGCCTGAGCGTCACGCAGGTCAGCGCACTGTCTGCATCGCAGGCTGAGGCTCTGACACCGCTGCAAGTTGCTGGTCTGAATTCCGCCCAGTTGACGGCGCTGGGCGCCAACAACTTCAGGACATTCTCCACCGAAGATATTGCAGCGATCAGTCAGCAGGCACTTCCCGGCCTGACCGTAAGCCAGATCTCCAACATGACGACGGCGCAGTTGCAGGCCATCAGCGCCACGCAGTCCAACAATCTGAGCCCGGAACAGATCGCGGCGGTGCTGGCCGCTTATCAGGGCGTTTGATATCAACTCAGGAGGCCGGATAGCTCCGGCCTCCTGTCCATGAACCCGATACGGGCGCGATGAAACCGTGTTCGATCAGCTGCGGATCGTGAACTGCACACGATCGGCGGGAAACCGGGTCACCGCGAACTGGATCGGTCGACCCTCCGGATCCGTGTTGACGGCCCGCGTCACCAGAACGATTGCACCCGGCGTCAGTTCGAGATGGGCCACATCATCCGGTTCGGCATGAACGGCAGAGATCTCCGTGACATCACGAAGGTAATCGTCGACCCCGCAAAGCTTCAGGGCGCGAGTGATCGAACCGGTCTCTGCGAATGCCGTGTCGATCCCTTCGAAGCGCTCGGCTGGAAACCACATGGTCGATCGGGAGACCGCCCGTCCATCTGCCTTTCGAATGCCGTCCAACCTCAGCACTTGCTCGCCCAGAGTGAGCTGCAGCAGCTTGACCAGATCAGGTGTGGCAGTCTCGCGGGATGACGATAGCAGGATACCTTTTAGATCCCGTGCCTGCTCGCCAATGCCTTCGCTGAAGCGTGTGCGCCGCCCGATCGGAAAATCGAACTTGTCGCGCTGGGTGATCATCGTGCCGCGCCCCTGGGCCGCTCGGACGATCCCCTCCTGAGCCAGCGCCGCCAATGCCGCGCGCACGGTGTGACGGTTGACGCCGAACTCCTCCGCAAGCGCCGTTTCCGCCGGCACCATGCCCGTCTTGTCATAGAGACCTGCCAGGATATTGGCGCGGATCCGATCGGAAATCTGGCGCCAGAGGGCGACGCCCTTTTGTCTCTGCATCACGGAAATACCGGCTCCCTGTCACAAGCTTGTCACGACCACAGGTTACTCATACAGTAACTTGTATGGTTGTCTATATTACTAGACATTTCGAGGACTGACAATGCACAGAGCCAACGAAATCGACCCCGGTGCACAGGCCAATCGAAAGCGGATCGTCGATCTGCTGGCCAGGGCCACGCTCGCCGAACTTCAAGATACCCTTGCCGCCTTTGACCAGCCGCCGGCTCACAAAACCCTGCGCGGCCCGGAGACCGGCCTCGTCATGGTGAAGGGCCGGATCGGCGGTGGCGGCGCGCCCTTCAACCTCGGCGAAGCGACCGTCAGCCGGGCAAGCGTGCGGCTCGCAGACGGACGGATCGGCCATGGCTATCGCCTCGGAACCGAGCGCAAGGCGGCTGAGCTCTCGGCCGTTCTCGATGCCGTGGCGCAGGACGAAAGCGCCCGCGCCCTGCTGGAGACCCGCCTCCTGACGCCTCTCGAAACACGCCTTGCGGCGGAAGCCGAACGGCTCGAAGCCGAAACGGCCGCCACGAAGGTCGATTTCTTCACCATGGTTCGCGGAGAAGATTGATGCTCGAAGTGACTGAAAGCCTCGACGGCGGTTTTACGGATGCCGTCACCCATGCTCAAGGCGTCTTCCGCAGCGTGATGGACGCCATGGCCCGCCCCGGCAGCATCGGTGTCGTCGACGTGGCCGTCGCACCACCCGCACCGCTGGGCATCGCGGCAGGCGCCCTGCTGCTGACGCTCTGCGACCACGACACGCCGATCTGGGTCACGACTGTGCTCGCCAAATCTACCCTGCCAGGCTGGATCGGTTTCCACACCGGCGCCAGCCTGACGTCCACAAAGACCGATGCCAAATTCGCCTTCGTCGAAGCGGGAGCACCGTTCCCTTCGGTCTCACAATTTGCATTGGGAACCCAGGAATACCCCGACCGTTCGACGACGCTGGTCGTAGAGGTCGCATCGCTGGAGGGCGGCCAGCCTCTGCAGCTGTCGGGCCCCGGCATTCGCGACACCGCCACGATCGCACCGAAGGGTTTGCCCGAAACCTTCCTGCGCCAATGGGCCGACAATCGCGCCCTGTTCCCGCGCGGCGTCGACCTGGTGCTAACGGCAGGTCGACGCTTCATCGCGCTCCCGCGCACGACAAAGATCCGCGAGATGGAGGCCTGAGCCATGTATGTTGCCGTCAAGGGTGGCGAGAAAGCCATCGCCAACGCCCACAAGCTGCTCGCCGACCGCCGCCGTGGCGACAGGTCCCTGCCATCCGTGACGATCGACCAGATCGTGGCCCAGCTCGGCCTCGCCGTCGACCGCGTCATGGCGGAAGCCTCGCTCTACGACTGCGCGCTTGCGGCCCTCGCCCTCAAGCAGTCGCGCGGCGACATGATCGAGGCGATCTTCCTGCTGCGCGCCTACCGCACCACGCTGCCGCGCTTCGGAACGTCGCGGCCGATCGAAACGGCGGACATGCGCGTCGAGCGCCGCGTCTCCGCCACCTACAAGGATCTGCCCGGCGGACAGTTGCTCGGCCCCACCTTCGATTATACCCACCGCCTGCTCGACCCCTCGCTGCTTGACGACGAGACGGTGGATATGGGCGAGCAGCGCGAGGAAGGCCTGGATCATGTCATGCGGGTCTCCGACATTCTCGACGGCGAAGGCCTGATCGAGCCGGATGGCGAGATGCCCGAGGATCACGTCGCTGGCGATATCACCCGCGAGCCGATGGAATTCCCCATGCCCCGCGACCTGCGTCTGCAGGCGCTGGCCCGCGGTGACGAGGGCTTCCTGCTCGCACTCGGCTATTCGACCCAGCGCGGTTATGGCCGCACCCACCCCTTCGTCGGTGAAATCCGCATGGGTCTGGTCGAAGTCGAATTCGACGTGCCGGAACTGGGTTTTGCCGCTTCGCTCGGCGAGATCCGCGTCACCGAATGCCAGATGGTCAACCAGTTCAAGGGCTCGGCCAAGGCCCCGCCGCAATTCACCCGCGGCTACGGCCTCGTCTTCGGCCAGAGCGAACGCAAGGCCATGTCCATGTCGCTGGTCGACCGGGCACTGCGCACCCAGGAATTCGGCGAGGATGTCGTCGCCCCCGCCCAGGACGAGGAATTCGTGATTTCCCATTGCGACAACGTCCAGGCGACCGGTTTCGTCGAACATCTGAAGCTGCCGCACTACGTCGACTTCCAGGCCGAACTCGATCTCGTCCGCCGCATGCGGACAAAGCACGATGCCGCCAAGACAGAACAGACAGATCTGAAGGAGGCCGCAGAATGAGCGCGCCGGCAATGGAACTCGCCACCTACAATTTCGCCTATCTGGACGAACAGACCAAGCGCATGATCCGCCGCGCAATCCTGAAGGCGATCGCCATCCCCGGCTATCAGGTGCCGTTTGCAAGCCGCGAAATGCCGATGCCCTATGGCTGGGGCACCGGCGGCGTGCAGGTCACCGCCTCGATCATCGGGCATGACGACACGCTGAAGGTCATCGACCAGGGCGCCGACGATACGACCAATGCCGTCTCCATCCGCGCCTTCTTCCAGAAGGTCGCCAATGTCGCCGTCACCACCAAGACCAGCGAGGCGACGATCATCCAGACGCGCCACCGCATCCCGGAGGAGACACTGAAAGAGGGCCAGGTTCTGGTCTACCAAGTGCCGATCCCCGAACCCCTGCGCTTCCTCGAGCCGCGCGAGACCGAGACCCGCAAGATGCATGCGCTGGAAGAATACGGCCTCATGCATGTCAAGCTCTACGAAGACATCGCCAAGCATGGCCGCATCGCCACGACCTATTCCTATCCGGTGAAGGTCGAGGGCCGCTATGTGATGGATCCGTCGCCGACGCCGAAGTTCGACAATCCGAAGATGCACATGTCGCAAGCCCTGCAGCTCTTCGGCGCGGGCCGTGAAAAGCGCATCTATGCGGTCCCGCCCTA
>JAIXSF010000440.1 GCA_027484835.1 Rhizobiaceae bacterium
GCATAGGAGCGGACAAGCCGCATCCAGCCTTCGAAATTGTTGGGATCTTCCTTCAGACGCGCATCGAGGTTCGCGACCATGCCGCGGATCATCTCGCTGCGGTCGCCTTCGGACATCGTCTGTGCATTGGCGATGTCTTCTGCCGTCGGATTGCCCGGGGCAGCGGGCGCCGTGTCCCCGGCAGCAGCGGTGGCGGCCGGCGCATTCGCCGAGGGGGCGCCCCCGCTGTTGGCTGCGATATGCTGGTTGACCAGCGGCATCCAGGGCGCCGTCGGCGGCGAGGCCTTGGCGATGTTCTGGAAGGCAACGAGCGCCTCGGCGCGGCGGCCGGACTGCTCCAGTGCCAGCGCCAGATAGAAGTCGGCGCGCGGATTGTTCGGCTCGAGCTTCAGAGCGGCCTGGAAAGCCATCTGCGCGTCATCGGTCACGATGCCATCACTGCGCATCACCACCGTCTCGCCAAGCCCGTTCATGCGTTCGGCATCGGGCCCGAGGATGCGGATGGCATTGCGAAAGGCAAGTTCGGCATCGTCAAAGCGACCGAGGCGGAAATAGACGGGCGCCAGCACGTTCCAGCCATTGCCGTCTTCGGGATTGGTCGCCAGATGCCGCTCGACCTTGGTAACCAGGAGATCGACATCGTCGCCCGGATTTTCGATGCGCGCTGCAAGCGGCGAGTCGGGCGTGCCCGGACTGCCGATTTCGAGGTAGCCGGCAAGCCCGATGACGGGAAGACAGAGAAGGATGAAAGCCTGGGAGAGCGTATAGCGGCGGCGCTGTGCCGTGGGCGCGTCCACAGGATCAGACACGGGCTCGTCACCCTCACCGCTCGCCTTGTCTCGGCCGGCGATCGCCAGAAGGCGGCGGCCGATTTCGGCGCGCGCGTAGTCGGCATCCTCGGCCGAAATCAGTCCTGCGGCCTTGTCCCGTTCCAGTTCCCGGAGCTGATCACGGTAAACCGCGGCCTCTCCTTCATCATAGCGGGTTGCGCGGGCAGAAGCCCGCATCAGCGGAGAGAGCAGAATGACGGCAACAATGACCGTCAGCAGAGCGGAGATGATCCAGAACAACATGAAACTCAATTACGTCAAGGACGGGTGCTTTCCAACTGCGAAACACCCCCTGACGGAAAGTTGAGGCGTTTGGCCGCAAGAATTCTCTATGTTGCCATAACCCGCCCAGCCTTGACCCAAGTCAAGGGGGAACCGCAGCTTTGCGTCATTCGGAGGTAACAAGTTTTGGTGCAGGCTCTTAGCTGAGCGGCGTCCAGGTGCCGTTCGGGTTGCGGCAGGCCGCGCCGCGCGCCTGCAGCTCACGCGTACCGTTCACCACCTTGTGGGTGAACTGCCGACAGTTCTGCTGGCCGACCTGATAGGGAGCGGCGGCAACCACTTCGCCGCGCACGTCGCCGCTCGCCCAGGTCACAGGCTGGCCACCGGGAGCGGCTTCGAGCGCCCGGTATTCGGCTTCGAGGGCGCGCTGTGTTTCGCTGCGCGACAGCTCCACGCCGGTGCGGGCAACAATGCCGCCCTGCAGGGCGGCGATGTAGACGGCGGAATTCGCCTTGGCCGTGGCTGTGCGCCCGCCACCCGAGGTGGTGCAGCCCGCAAGCGCGAGTGACACCAGAGCAGTGGCTGCAAGTATCCCGAAGCGCTTCAGACCCATCAGACCGTTCCAAGTTCCGTCGATTGTTCTCGCCACATGCCCCACCCGGTCGGCACAAACCGGGACGGAACCATCAGCCGGCCAGAGGCCGTCTTATACACCTATGTAATTTCACAGGAAAATCAATCACGCAGTGTCCTTCGTCACAGCCGGTAGGATCAACTGTGCGCGAAGCCCGCCGATCCCGGCCCGTGAAAGACCGAATGTGCCCTGATATTCCCCGGAAATTTCCTTGACGATTGACAGGCCAAGGCCGGTTCCCGGCTTGCTTTCGTCCAACCGGCGACCGCGCTTCAGCGCCTCGCCGATCTGCTCGGGCGCTAGACCCGGTCCGTCATCCTCGACGACCACCTCGATCCAGCCGCGTCGACCATCGGTCACATCATCGCCACGGCTCGTCGCCACGACCCGGGTCACCACCTTGGTGCGGGCGAAGCGCGAGGCGTTTTCCAAGAGGTTGCCGACCACTTCCTCGACGTCCTGCTGTTCCATGGCAAAGGTCAGATCCGCAGCGACATCCAGTTCGAAGGCGATCTCGCCATTCAGCTTGCGCATGACGCGCACAAGGCGCTCGAGAACCGGTAGCGCTTCCGTGCGGGCAAGAACACTGTCGCGTTGTGCTGCGATCCGGGCGCGGTTGAGATAGGACGTCACCTGCGCCTGCATGGCCTCGGCCTGGGCCGCAATCACTTCCGCATGGCTCTTCTCGAGCGTGCGGGCCTCGTTCAATAGCACCGCAATCGGCGTCTTCAGGGAATGGGCGAGATTGCCGACCTGCATGCGGGCTCGCTCGACGATACGGCGATTGCTGTCGATCAGCGCATTGATCTCGCTGGCCAGCGGCATGATCTCGCGCGGAAAATCGCCTTCGATCCGCTCCGCCTCGCCGCGCCGGATGCGTTCCAGCCCGCGCCGCGCGCGGTCGACCGGCTTCAGGCCATAGAGAATGGCAAGACCGTTGACGATCAGGCCGCCGATGCCGACGACCGCGAGCGCGGAATAGAGCCGGCTGGTGAAGAAGGCGATTTCGTCTTCGATCACCTTCAGATTGCCCGAGACGCGGAAGCGGGCTGCCCGTCCCTGGTCGTCGAGCACGACCTCGGTTTCGGCAATGCGGATATTGTTGCCGACCTCGTCGGTCATCTCGTAGTAGCGCTCGTAATTCTGGTCGAACGGGGTCTGCTCGACATCCGGCACGGCGAGATTGGCGACGCCCAGAGACGCGGAAGCGAGCGGTGCCGTGGCATAGTTGCCGAGCGGCTCGACCAGCCAGTACCAACCCGTTTCGGGCTGCGAAAACCGGAGATCGCCGAGAGCCGGCGAACCGGCCAGACTGTCGCCGTCTCCGATGGAGACCGAGTTGACGACGTTGTAGAGCTGGGCTCTGAGGAGATTGTTGAAGCCGCGTTCGACGCCCTGACGGTAGAGGGCGGAAATTGCCACCGCGATCGTCACCAGACCGAGCGCCGACCAGAGGGTGGCGAGCAGCAGGACGCGCGCGGTGAGCGAGCGGATCTTCATTTCGCGGGGGCTTGGATGCGGTAGCCGAGGCCGCGGACGGTTTCGATCATGTCGACACCGAGCTTCTTGCGCAGACGCCCGACAAACACCTCGATCGTGTTGGAATCACGGTCGAAATCCTGGTCGTAGAGATGCTCGACCAGCTCGGTGCGCGACACGACCTCACCCATGTGATGCATGAGATAGGACAAGAGCCGGTATTCATGCGAGGTCAGCTTCAGCGTCACGCCTTCGACAGTCGCCTTGGAGCTCTTGGTGTCGAGCCTGACAGGGCCGCAGACGATTTCCGAGGAGGCGTGGCCTGCCGCCCGGCGGATCAGCGCGCGGATGCGGGCGAGCACTTCCTCGACATGGAAAGGCTTGGTCACGTAGTCGTCGGCACCGGCATCGATGCCGGCCACCTTGTCCGACCAGCGGTCGCGGGCAGTGAGAATCAGTACCGGCATGACACGGCTTGCGGCACGCCACTTTTCCAGCACGGTGATGCCGTCCATTTCGGGTAAGCCGATGTCGAGGATTACCGCGTCATAGGGTTCGGTATCGCCGAGGAAGTGGCCTTCCTCGCCATCGAAAGCCTTGTCGACGACATAACCTGCTTCCTGCAGGGCCTCGACGAGCTGGCGGTTCAAGTTGACATCGTCTTCGACGACGAGAATGCGCATGCGGTTCACCCCTCGGTGCGGAGAGCTTGTTCAGTCCCTGCTGCAGGTCACTCGGCGACCCGCATGGTGACCTTGCGCGGCCGTTCACTGCCATTGCCCGGAACGAGCACGACGATCACGCATTCACCGCCCGATTCGCGTACGGAAAGCAACTGCCCGCCGACTTCGGCGACGACCCGTGCCGCCGCCGCCCGGCAATCTGCTGCCACGGCATCGCTCGTGACTGCCGGCACAGCCGCCGCGGTCACGGCCAGAGCCAGACCCGCGTATTTCATGAAAGATGCCATTGCTGCTACTTCTTGGATGACGTCCACTCTGGGTAATTATGTACCGCAAGCCTTCTGAATGGTAAATGAATGCACCGTGATCAGGCTGGCCGAGCCTGTGGGCGGCGCTCTCGTGGCCGACCATTTTCGGCCGGCCGAGCCCCACCCGAAGGGGCGAAAATGCATCTTACTCCGCCGCCCGAATGGCGCCGAAGCCTTACCCCCCGACGCTCTTCGTCGCCGTCAGCCGCCCATAGAGGGCCAGCAAACCACCCACCGTGCCGGCGAGCGTCGTCATGGCTTCGGCGATCTCGGCCTGATCCGGTCCGCCCACCTCCAGTCCGGCCCGTCCCAGCAGCGGAGCGGCGATCGCGATCAGCGCTCCCCAAACGGTCTTCGACTGGTACCAGGGTTTCATCTCCAGCATGTCTTTCTCCTCTCGTTGAGTGATCAAGTGATGGCGACCACCGCCTCCAGCGGCAAACCTGCCGCAAGCCGTCCAAGCTGGCGGACACGGATCGACAGCGCGGTCCGCTGTGCGCCGAAATCGGCCAGTTCATCGGTCGCCGAATACGTGAAACCGGCCTCGTCCAACTCGACCGTGCGCAGCACCGCGCTCCCGTCCAGGATCTCCAGCCGGTAGCGCTCCTCTGCCTCGTCGAGCGGCACCTCGCCCTCCGTCCAGGCATCGGCATCCAGGCGACTGCGCCTTATCCAGGAGAGCCGCAGATCGCCTCCGTCCTGCCTGACGGCACGCGGGTGGACTGGCGAAAGCGGTGTCTCGGCTCGCAAGCCTCCACCAAAGGCGAACGGCCCGGCAATATCGGTCAGGAGACCCATGGGCTCCAGGATCCAGTTCTGTGTCGCCCCGCGCTCGGCATGGACAAGGCCGAGCGGTCTGACCGCCGTGTCGAGCAGCACCACCTCGGCCCCGACAGACGCCCCCGCCACGGTTGCATCTTCGGTGCCGCCAAGCCCGCGCAGCAGACCTGTCAGGCGGAAGCGACCGGCGGCCACCTCTTCAGCCTCTGCAAAGCCGATCACCTCCCAGCCGCCATTTCCCGCACGGATGGCAATCCGGTTCGCTCCCGACAGCACGGCCGTCCGGCTCGCGGAGGCCGCGGCACCGGACAAAAGGTCGACCACAATTTCATTGGTTGGATCAAACCGCCCCACCGGCCCCGGTTCCAGCGCTGCCGCCAGTCGCCCCATGGTCGCCGGACGGTCGAGGGTCAGCCGCAGCCGATAGCCCTCCGTCTCGGGCGAACTGGAGACCGCCAGCCGCAGCCAGGGACGGCCGAAGGCTGCAACACTCGCATCGCCGGCATGGCTCGTCCCCTCCAGCCTTGGCAGATCGAGGAAGGTGACGACAGGCTGAAAGCCCGCCGCGCCGCCGCCCTCGGGAACCCGCCCCGGCTCGACGGCTGCGATCGGAGCTGAGACCTTGCCGGAGAAGGCGCGCAGGGTCAGCCGCCGCTCGAAGCCCTCGTCGATCGCCTGCACCAGGAAACGGCCCTCCGGCCCTCCCTGAAAACGCAGGACGTCGCCCGGCTCGACGGCGATCTCGTCCGGTCCAAGCGCGAGCTGCAGCGTGCGGCGCGCCAGCCTGTTGTCGCGCAGCCAGCCCTCAGCGGCGGCCAGCGCCGTCTCCTCGGGCATTGCCGCCGGCAGGTCGCGCGTCAGCTGACGATCGGTCGCCGCCTCCACGCGCCTCGACCGCACGCTCGCCTCGACATAAGCCGCCGCCGGATCATAGAAGGTCACCAGCGCTTCGGAGGCAAAATCGCTGTCATGGCCGCGCGTCTCGGTCCAGAGCGGACGGTCGGTAATGTCGGCCAGCACGGTGATCTCGCGGGCGGGAAGGCTCGCCGTCGGCCGGGTGCGGAATTTCAACCGCCCGGCATCCTCGATCACATCGATCTGAAAAAGCTCGATCAGCGGCTCGATCAGATCGCGCGGTGAGGTCAGATCCCCCTTCACATAACCACCGAGATCACCCGCCACCTCCGAAACGTCGAAATCGAAAAATCCGTGGTCCTTCAGGATCGCCGCGATGGTGTCGGCCAGCGTTGCCGTGCCGAGCCGCCCGTTCAGCCAGTGGCCCGTGCGCCAGTTCGCGCCGTCGGCCCAGAGCGCCGTATTCTGCGGAAAGGCCGGATACGGCCGCGCGTCCCAGGTCCAGGCATAGATTCTTTCGGGATCGACTATGCCGTCCGCCGCCCTCTCCTGCCAGTGCTTCAGATGCGCGTCGAGAAACCGGCGTTGCTGGCTGTCGCTGCGCAGCCCCACTGAGAAGTAGGGCCTGCCGCTTTCTGCCGATTTCGCATCAACGAAGATGTTCGGCTGGTTCGCCCCCTTGTCGACCGCCCCGCAGCCAAGCTCGGTCATCCAGACGGGTTTCATCCGCGGCATCCAGGCCGTGGGGCTCGCCTGCTCGACGCCGCCGATCCGGTTGAAATGGGGGTTCTCCCACCAGGATTTGAGATCCTTGAACCTGAAGACCCAAGGCTTGCCATAGGCGCCATCGGTGATCGGCGTCCTCACCCGGGCGCTGCGATCCGCGCCACCGGCATAAAACCAGTCGAAGCCCTCGCCCGAGGTCAGCGCCCGGGCAAAACCCTCGGCATCGTCGGCCCCGATAAACCCGTCCGGGTTTTCCGCCTCGAGATCCTCGTCCCGCCAGTCGGCGAGCGGCATGTAATTGTCGATCCCGACAGCCGTCACATCCGGGCTCGCCCAGAGCGGATCGAGATGGAAGAAGACGTCGCCGGAGCCATCCGCCGGCTGATGGCCGAAATACTCGGTCCAGTCGGCCCCGTAGGAAATCGCCGTTGCGCTCCCCAGAATGCCGCGCACTTCGGCCGCCAGCGCCACCAGCGCCTCGACGAAGGGAAAGGCGTTTGCCCCGTCCCGCAGCGTCGTCAGGCCGCGCAGTTCCGAGCCGAGCAGGAAGGCATCGACGCCGCCCGCCTGAGCGGCGAGCGCTGCATAATGCAGCACGAGGCGGCGATAGCCCTCGCTGCGATTGACGAAGGTCGACACCTGCTCCCGCGCCGCCGCCGTCTTGTCTGCGCCCCGCGGATAACAGGTGATCCGCCCCCGCCAGGGATAGGCGCCCTGCTCGCCACCGCCATAAGGGTCGGGCAATCCGTTGCCGGCTGGAATATCCATCAGCACGAAGGGGTAGAGCGTCACCTTCAGGCCGCGCGCCTTCAAATCGCGGATCGCCTCGATCACGCTCTCGTCGCTGGGAGAACCGCCATAGGCCGGGCCGCCGGCATGGCGCGAGACGACGTGAGCCTCGCTCCGCGACAGACCCGCGACACTCCAGGGCCGGCTTTCCTCGTTGCGAAACGCCACCTCGACGCCCGGCAGGACCCGGCAGTCGCCGGCCCTCAAATCCGTGCCGAACCAGGCGACAACCAGCGCAACGCTCTCGAGGTTCGGGCAAAGCGCCTGCAACTCGTCCAGCGAGGCCTGCCAGTCGGTGGCAGCAACCAGCGTGTTGCGGTTCAGCCAGCGCTTGGCGCCTTCACTTGGCACATCCTAAACCCGGATCGTCGCATAGCCATGCTCCGTCGCGCCGGGTATCATCGTCACCGCCCGGATCTTCTCCTCGAGCGCCCCCACCGGCCGGATAACCTCGAACTGGATGAGCGGAATGCGATTGCCGAAATCATCGAGCGGCAGCCGTTCGAAGACGACATAGGCAAGGCCCCGATAGGCCGGCGCATTGTCCGCCCCTTGCCTCGCCGCGATCAGCGGCTCGACAGGCTGGCTCTCGGTGCCGCGATAGACGCGCATCTCGATTTCGGCCAGATCTAGCTCGCGCCCGTCCGCCCAGACCCGCCGCACGCCCGCGATCGGCCCTTCGCAGAGCCCGAGCGCCAGATTGGCATAGTAGCGATAAGTCGTCGTCCGCGTGCCGCCGGAGGATTTGCCGCCGGTCCGCTCGGTCACCGTCTCCTCCTCGAAGCGCGTCGCCCAGATCAGCGTGCCGCCCAGCCGCGCCGTGCCATAGAGCCTCGGGATAGCTGTGCCTTCGCTCGCCCCGGAAAGCCGCGCAGACGAAAGCCGCGCCCCCTTCACCTCGCGCGTGCCGCTCAACAGGCTGCGGTCGATCATGCCGCCGGCCAAAGCCCCGGCGGCCCGCCCGATCGCAGCCCCTACCGGGCCGAAGACCGAGCCAAGGGCAGCGCCCGCGGCCTGCAGAAGAATGGTCGCCATCGTCAGATCCTTTCGGGAAAGCGATAGAGGCCGGCAATCTTGCGCCGCCAGCCCGGAACCAGCGCCGACATCGTCACCGCCGACTGCTCATAGGCATGGATGAATGCATTGGGGACGAGGCAGACTTTGAAGGCCGCGGCATTCACGCCGTCGCTGCCCGGTTCGGAGAAATCTGCGAGCCCCTCTGGCCCCGGACCATCGCCCTGCCTGCCCCCCGCGTACCTGGAGCCACCCTTGTCAGCCTGGTCATGTTCCGAAGGCAGCAAGGCCAGGACCCCTGCATGTTTCGCCGCCAGATGCGGTCGAAAGCGAAACAGCACGAGATCTCCGGGCCGGCTCTGTTCAAAGGACCGAACCGCCTCGAAATTCCGCTCGGCAGCCTCGATCAGCCGCTCCTCGCCCGCCCGCTCCGCCCAGTCGGGCGCATAGGCCGGCACAGCCTCGGGCTCTGCCCCATAAAGCTCCCGCCAGATCCCGCGGATCAGCCCCAGACAATCGCAGCCCACCCCCTTCATCGCCCCCTGATGCCGATAGGGCGTGCCGATCCAGGTCCCGGCCAGGGCCAGAACTTCATCATTGATGGACATGGGAGGCTCCGGGGTTGGGAGTGGAATGGCAAGGCGATTGGTTTCGAACCTACGGACCGGCGATCACGCAAAGGGGGCACCCCGCAACGGCGGCGAAGAGCCTGCGACGCCCTTCCCCTCACCCTGAGGCGCCCTCGCGCGGTGTCCCTTCAACCGGCGCCCAATTCGTATTACACTGTAGTACCGATTGCCATGGAGGCTCCGATGACCAAGCCAACCCTGTCTGATCCGATCACGCTTCGGATACCCGAAGACGTGCTCGCTGATATCGAGACGATCGCGCAGGCAACTGAGCGCTCGCGCAGCTGGGTCATCGTCCGGGCGCTCAGGACATATCTCCAGCAGGAGGGGGCAGAGATCCTTGCCTATCGACGTGGTCTCGATGAGGTAGCCTCAGGCGAAGTCGAAGATCTGGACGAGGTCGTCAAGGACCTGAAACGCATCGCATCCGATAAGGTCGCCTGATGCGCGTCGTCCTATCGAAATCGGCGGCAAGCTGGCTTCGAACGGAAATGCGCTACCTGCAGCAGCGAAGCCCCGCCGCAGCACAAAATGTCATCGCGCGCATCTTGGATGCGAAGCTCGTCCTTGGGGCTCATCCCGAAGCCGGCCCGGTTGCCCGAAGCCTACCTGTTCCAGGCGCCCGAACCTTCGTCATCGGCGACTACCTGCTCGACTACCTGATTGAGCCCGACCGCATCGTTATCGTCACGATCCGCCATGGACGCATGCGCCCTCCGGATATTCCCCTCGAGTCAGATCCCGAGAATTAAGGCGCAAGACATCAATGTCGGAATGCGGGCATTGCCCCGCAGCCACCCACCTCCCCCTTGAGGGGGGAGGTCGCCGCGAAGCGGCGGGTGGGGGTGAACTTGAGGAGCAAGCAACGCTCACCCCACCCCGGACCTACGGTCCGACCCTCCACCTCAAGGGGAGGGTCAAGCCCAACCCGCCAACCCTCACCCCGCAGCCCGGCTGACGCGCCGATAGCTGACCTGCTGGTCCGGGCCGACAAGGCCCGCCTGCATGTTCCGATAGATGCCATACTTGAAATAGACCGAGGTCGTCGCCGAAGGCAGAAGCGCAAGCCCCGTCTCCTTCAGCACCGTTCGCCCGTTGACCGACGCGGTCACCGCACCCGCTGTCGCATGCCAGGTGAAAGCGTAGCTGAAGGTGTTCCAGACGCCCTTGGTCACCGTGACCTGTGTCTCCTCGAAAACGCCAGTCTCCTTGTTGTTGAGGCAGATCGTGAAAACGCCCTCCTCGTAGCGGTTGAAGACGCTGTCATAGACGCCATTGTGCCACTGGCCGAGCGTCTGCTTGGGGCTGAATTCGGGATAGTCCTCGGGGATCTTCAGGTGAAAGGCATAGCGCCAGGTCGAACCCACCGCATCCTCCGTGGTCACGCGCGCTTCCGTCCGCTCGCGATAATTCAGCGCATCGCTGCCGTCAGGCCCGTTCCAGTAGTCGCCCGCCTTGACCAGAAATGTCTCGACGCCGTTTGCCCTTGAATAGCGGGTCTCGTCGACCGCCTGAACATAGTAGGAATAGCCGTTTCCGTCGGGGCAGATGATCTTCATGGCGCAGTCCTTTCACGCTTGGGGGAAGTTATGCTGAGTGGCAGGCAGCCACCCACCTTCCCCTTGAGGGGGGAGGTCGCCGCGAAGCGGCGGGTGGGGGTGAGACCTAGGGAGCAAGTGGCGCTCACCCCACCCCGGACCTTCGGTCCGACCCTCCCCCTCAAGGGGAGGGTAAAGGCAGCCCTCAGCGATAGAGCACGCCGCCATCATGGGTGCTGTCGCCGCTGACATAGGAATAGGCAAAGTCGCTGCCCGGCATATGCGGAAAACCGCGGAAATTCAGGGAATTGCCGAAAGTTGCTCGACAGGTTGCAAAACTCTTGTCGCAGCCGACCGTCAGGGTCGCGGCATCGCCTGCCGCCGGCCGCGCCTCCAGCGGCAGCCAGAGCCGGAGCGTCACAAGTCCGCCTTCCCCCGCCCCGCTCTCCTCGATCGCCAGCCTCTGGCCCAAGAGCCGCCCCGCATCGAAGCTGAGATGCCCGAGCCGGAAATGTCCCTCGGCGAGATCCGGAAGCCCCGACACGGTCAGCCGATCCGCCGAGAGCACTTCGGCCACGAGCCCCTCCACCCGGCGATGGGCAATCTCCATATTCACCCGGCACCTGATATCGCCGAGATCGGCATCGCAGCGCCTGTTATAGATCCGCCCCTCCGGCTGCTGCAGGCGGTGCGCAAAACTCCGGAGCTCCGCCGAAAAGCCGGGCCCCGCCCGGCTCACCTCGCCGATCTCCTGCACCGTCACAAGCACATGCTGATCCTGCGGCGCCTGCCAGTTGACGAGAAAAAGCTCGACCCGCGCCCCGTCATAACGCCCGGCCGCCAGATCCTCTTCCGTGATCGCCTCGCTCGAAAACCCGCCGCGCACCTCCGCACACGGAGCCGCAAGCCCGCTTGCGACGCTCGCTTCGGTCGCGGCAAATCCCGTCCCCGGCTCGAACACCGTGCCGTCAAAGACAAGCCGCTGATCATGCTCGGTCAAGCCGAGCCGAAAGCCGTCGCGGCAGGTCACCCGCCAGGCGCGGCACAGCGTCGTCTCGCCGCTCGAAAGATGCGCGGCCAATGCTTGGGATAACCGTTTCATGGGATCACCTCGATCAGCGGAATGGAGGGAATGCGCCCGGCGCGAAAGGCTTCGAGATCAATCTCGATCCGGTCGGTGTCGAACCGCACCGGCACGTCGTAGTCGAAGCCCGCCCGGATCTCCGTGCCCTCGCCCGGCAGATGCCCGGCCGAAAACGTGACGATCCCGGTCGCCGCATCGCAGGCAAAACCCTCCGTGATCTCGACGCCATCGAGCGCGATCCGAACCGATCCCGCCACCGGCTTCACCACCGGCCGCCGCTCCACCGCCGCGCCGTCGCCATAGGCCTTCACCAGCTGAAACGCGGAGGTCCCGCCGTCGCCCGTGCCAATCCACTGATCGAGCGCCGTCACCGCCTCGCCCGGCCGCGCGGAGGAACCATCGACGGGATCGCGGAAGCGAAAGCCATGCAGCTGCCCGCCACGCGCCTCGAAGAATTCCAGCACAGCATACAGATCCGCGACCGAGCGCACCGCCGTGCCGACATCGTAGCGGCGCCTCGAAAACAGCCAGCGTCGATTGCGCGCCTCGCGCCCGTTCGACAGCGACACGATATCCGTCTGCCGCCCCGGCCCACCGCTCGAGGTCAGCGACAGACGCAGCGGAAAACGCTGTTCATGAAAGGCCATGGCCAGCTCCGTTCGATGAATTGATGAACATCCAAAGCTTTGAGGCGTCCCCACGCGGGCAGCTCGGCATGAGGTTGAGCGCCGGCTTCCCGCGGCACTCAGCGCCGGCCCAGCCGGGCCGAGCCCTCCCCCTTGTGGGGAGGTTTGAGAGGAGCCTTTTGTCCACATGCTGCCCCCTGCCCCCGTGGGTAGAAGGGATCTCGATCGGTCGGCGGCATTAAGGACCGGCAACCCGCCGCAGGCTCCCTCATCCTGAGGTGCCCGCGCCCCGCGCGGGCCTCGAAGGATCCCCTTCCCGACTGCCCAGTGCCGACTGCCGACTGCCCACTGCCGCCCTTACATCCCCCGCCGCCCACGCCCGACCGAACGCGCCAGCATGGCCGTGATCTGCCCTTCGCTCTTGGCAAAACTCGCCGCATCGCTCGCCGTCACCTGGAAATGGATGACCGTCGTCCCGCCCCCGCCTGCGGCTGCAACACCCAGCGCCCCATCCGATCCGCGTTTCAGCGGCAGGATTGCCTCCGCCCCCGCCTCGCCCATCAGCCCAGTCCCGCCGGCCATGGGGAAATAGGTGGGCGCCGAGACCACGCCGCCCTCGGCAAAGGGGATCACCCGCCCCGGCACGCCACCTTGCGCAAAGGCGCTTGCGCCCAGCGCCGAGCCCAATCCCGAACTCAGCCCGGACGTCAGCCCGCCCACCAGATTGCCGGCGACATCGCCGAGCAGATTTTCCAGCGGCTTCAGGCCCGCCGAAAGGGCGATGTCGGTGAGCCTCAGCCCCACCCCGCGCAACACCTCCTCCAGCCCCTTGCCCCCTGTCGTCGCCCCCTTCAGCGCCGAGGTCAGCGCTCGCCCGAAACTCGCCGAACGGCTTTCGAGCTCGTCGAGCACGGAAAGCGCCTGCGCGCCGTCGAGATCGACGGACAGCGCCAGCGTATCGTCATCGGTCATGGGATTTCCTTTCCTTCAGCAGCCCCGCTTGGAACTGAATCTCGTATCCCCTCCCTGCTCGAAGGGTATGGCCACTTCCGGTCGTGCCGCGCTTGCGGTACAGGTATGGAAGGAGAAAGCCGATGAACCGCATGCAATCGTTGATCGCCGAAAGACTTGAGCTCAGGCTCGAATTGGCTCAACGTCTCGTGGCCGCAATCGTGGAAAAGGCCGCTGGCGGAGGCATCGTCATCACGCCAATCGGTTCACTGGCGCGTGGCGATTTTCGTATTCATTCAGATATCGATCTTCTGGTTCGAGGCCCTCTATCGCCAGCGCGCCGTCTCCGGGCAGAGCAAATCGCAGCCTCTCATTTGCGCGGCTCCCAACTGCCGTATGATCTCATCTTCGAGGCCGATCTTGAGGCTGACAGGGTAGACGAGCTTTTGCATGACGCCCTTCACGCTTGCTGAATTCTCGCGGCTTTCGCCAAGGCTCGAGCGCTGCGATCGCGAGCTTGGCCAGCTCAGTGATTTCTTTGCGCGCCAAAGAAGCGATGTCCTGGCAGGTGACTGAGGCGCCGTCTCGGCTACGTCGCTTGGCATCCACAACGTCTATAACGGGATCGAAGACATCCTGATGAGTCTGGCGCGCGATCTTGATGGCTCTGCCCCGACAGGCCCCACTCTGCACCAGGACATACTCGACCAGATGGCCTCGGAACTAGCTGGCCGCAGACCGGCACTGCTCTCGCCGGATCTGCATATACAGCTCACCGAACTCAAGGGCTTCCGCCACCTCGTCAGACACAAATATGACTTCGATCTCAAACCCGAGAAAGTCGTCGACAATGTCGAGCGGCTGCAGCAGGTCTTCCCGAGGTTTGCCAAGCGCCTAAGGGACCTGCACGACCAGCTTTCCGAGCGATCCATCTCTCCCTGAGGCGCCCTCGCCCCGCGAAGTCCTCGAAGGGCACAGACAGCCCCGCCAACGCTAATCCGGAAACCGCTGCATCAAAGCCTCCACATCCCGCCGCGACAGGCCGGCCGGCGTGCCAATCGCCCCCGCCATGGCAGCCAATTCCGGCAGGCTCAAGCCCCAGAACACGTGAGGGGACAGCCGCAGGCGGGCAAGTCCGAGCGTCATCGCCGCCCCCCAGGGAAACGGCAGCACGTCTCGCCCGCCTGCGGCTCTCAAGGGGAGGTGACGACCTCGCCCGTTCCCCGCTCGCTCGGAGCCCGATCCCCCGGTGCGACACCATCCTGCCCAGCCCCGAAGGTCACCGCCAGCAACTCGCCGACCACCCGGGCTGCCCCCGCCACGCCGCCATCCACCGCCATCTCGGCCACATCGGCATCCGACAGCCGGTTTCCGCCGCCGCGCAGACCGCAGGCGAGAATGCGGGTGAGATCGGCACTTTTCAGCCGGCCGCTCGCAAACCGCGCTGCGAGATCGACCAGGCTCTCTGCCTCGAAGGCCGTCTCCAGTTCGGCTAAGGCGCCGAGCGTCAAACACAAGATCCGCCGCTCGCCGTCGATCACCGCCTCCACCTCGCCGCGATGGCGGTTGGCGCGGTTGACGGTCACCGGCTCGCGCATCTCGCGATCATAGCCCCGCATGGCCGCCTCACAGCGCCGCGAAGGAAACGGCACCGGCCGATTCCAGCGCGATCTCGAAGGTCACCTCGCCGTCGTGATTGCCGGCATAATCGAGTGCCGTCACCTGAAACGGCGCCGTCACCGTGCCGAAATCCGGGATCACCACTTGGTAACTGAGGATCGACCCGGCAAAGAAGGCCGCCCGCACCAGTGCATCGGAGGCGGCGTCCTTGAACAGGCCCGAGCCCGTCAGCCCCGCGCGCCGGACACCGGCCCCTTCCAGCAGCTCGCGCCAGCGCCCGGCGCTTTCGCTGTCGGTCACATCGACGGTCTGCGCATTGAAGGCGAGCCTCCTTGCCCGCAAGCCCGCCACCGTCACAAACCCCGCCCCATCCTCGACCTTCAGCAACAGATCCTTGCCCTTCTGCGCACCCATGGCGTCTCTCCTTGACGATGTGATTGTTGAATGCTGCTGGGACCAGGCGCACAGGGCCGCCACCCGCCTCCCCCTTGATGCGGGAGGTCGCTGCGAAGCGGCGGGTGGGGATGACCCGCGCCAAGCGCTGAGAGTCCGGGACCCGGTCACCCCACCCCGGACCTACGGTCCGACCCTCCCCCTCAAGGTGAGGGTGTGCCCCCGCCCCAATCCATCCCCTCACCCTGAGGTGCTCGGCTCAGCCGGGCCTCGAAGGGTCAAGGCCTCGAAGCGCTCTTTTTGAAAAAGCCAGCACAAGGGATGCTTCGAGGCCCTCGCCCTGCTCGGGCACCTCAGCATGAGGACACACCCCCCGCAAAATTTCGCCCTATCGTCGGTGTCTCGACCGGCCTAGAAGAAATGCCCCGCCCGAAATCCCCTCCGAGTCCCCCCGCATGAACATGCCCCGCACCACCCTTGTCGCCGCGCTCGCGGTCTCGCAGATCCTCGGCTGGGGCACGACCTATGAAATGCCCGCCGTCTTCGGCCGCGCCATGGCCGCCGATCTCGGGCTGGCCAATGAAATGGCCTTTGCCGGCCTCACCGTGATGATGCTCACGATGGCCTTTCTCGGCCCCTTTACCGGGCGGCAGATTGCCCGGCACGGCGCGACTCGCGTGCTCGCCATGGGCTCCGTGCTGATGGCCGCGGGTCTCATAACCCTGGCCCTCTCGACCGGCCTTGCGACCTATGCCCTCGCCTGGCTGATCCTCGGCGCCGGCGGCTCCTTTGCGCTCACCGTGCCGGCCTTTGCCGCCGTCGTCGAACGCGAGGGCCGCGAGGCCCGCCGCGCCATCGGCATCCTGATGATCTTTACCGGCCTCTCCTCGGCCGTCTGCTGGCCGCTTTTGACGCTTGCCGGCGAAGCCTTCGGCTGGCGCGGCGCCCTGCTTGCGGCCGCCGGCGCCCAGCTTGTCATCGCGCTTCCCGTGCACCTGGCGCTCGGCCGCATCGCCATCACCCGCTCGGCGGAAGACCGCGCTGCCGATGCCATAGAACCGCTCGCCTTGAGCCGCGGCATGGCGACTGCCGCCTTCCTGCTGATTGCCCTGTCGAGCTCGCTGTCCAGCCTGATGACCTTCGGCCTCTCGCCGCAGCTCCTGCATATCCTGGAACTCTCTGGCGCCACGCCGGCGCTCGCGTTGCAGCTCGGTTCACTGCGGGCCGTCTTCGGCATTTCCGCCCGTGCCGTCGATCTGGTGCTTGGGAAATACACCTCCCCGATCACCACGGGGCTGGCCGGCGCCGCCATGCTGACCAGCTCCACGCTGCTCCTGATCTTCTGGTCCGGCACACCGTCGAGCCTTCTCATCTTCACCGCGCTTTACGGCTTCGGCTCCGGCGTGAGCGCGCTTGCGCGTGCCACCATGCCGCTCGCCTTCTTCTCGGCCAGCCGTTTCGCCCGTGAATCGGCGCGGCTGTCCCTGCCGCAAAACCTCGCGAACGCCACCGCCCCCGTGCTGATGACCGCCGTCATCGATCGCGCTGGTATCAACGCCGGCCTCGTCCTCGCCACCCTGCTTGCCGCCACAGGCTTCATCGCCATCCTGGCGCTCGCGGTGATCGCAAGGCGGGGGCGGGTCGAAGGCGCCGGCTCGACCGTCGTCAGCCCCTCATCCTGAGGTGCCGGGCGAAGCCCGGCCTCGAAGGATCGAGGCCACTGAGCAATCGCTTCTGGATCCTTCGAGGCCCGCGCGTTGCGCGGACACCTCAGGATGAGGTCTCAATGGGTGGAGATCTCACTCCACCACCGCCCGAAACCCCGCCTCCGCGACAAACAGCCCGGCTTTCACCTCGCGCCGGCTCACCGTGCGCCGGTGGCGAAAGTTGACCAGCCGCAACCCGTCCATCGTCTCTGGCAAATCGCTCGCCACCCGCC
>JAIXSF010000404.1 GCA_027484835.1 Rhizobiaceae bacterium
ACCAGCCGGGATAGTAGTAGTACTGCGCCACCTTGAAGAAGCCGAGCTTCTGGTCGTCATAGGGACCGACCCACTCGGTAGCGTCGATCGTGCCCTTTTCCAGCGCCGGATAGATGTCGCCGCCGGCGATCTGCTGCGGCACAACGCCGAGCTTTTCGATGACCTTGCCGGCGAAGCCACCGATACGCATCTTCAGACCCTTGAGGTCATCAAGCGTGTTGATCTCCTTGCGGAACCAGCCACCCATCTGGGCGCCGGTGTTGCCGGTCGGCAGGCCATAGAGGCCCTGAGTCGCGAAGAACTCGTTGAGCAGGTCATTGCCGCCGCCCTGGTAGAACCAGGCATTCTGCAGACGGGCGTTCAGACCGAAGGGAACCGCAGTTGCAAGAGCATAGGTCGGGTCCTTGCCCCAGTAGTAGTAGTTTGCGGTGTGCGACATTTCGACGGTACCGGCAGCAACAGCGTCATTCGCCTGCAGACCCGGCACGATTTCACCGGCCGTAAAGACCTGGATCTCGAAGTTGCCGTTGGTTGCAGCTTTCACGCGTTCCGCGACGTCGCTGGCAGCGCCGAAAATGGTGTCGAGCGCCTTCGGGAACGAAGACGTCAGTCGCCAGGTGATCTTCGGGTTTTCCTGCGCAATTGCAGGTGCTGCAAGCACGGCGGACGCAGCCGCGCCCGCACCGGCAACGCCGGCCTTCTTGATGAATGAACGACGATCCATGAACTACCTCCCAGTTGTTGCCCCACCGGTGGGCATCGTCGGCCCCTCCCGGCAGCGATGCGCGAGCTAACCATTTTGTCCAAGGGGGTTCAAGCGGTGGAATGCTATTCTTTTGGATGAGATGGCCGCCCTGTCAAAGAGCCCAACACTGTCGCGTGATGTTAGCGCAAGCATAGATTTTCACGACGTCTCGGAGAGAACGCCCAACTTTCAGTCGCCGTCGGCGGAAGGCTTCTAAGCACAGAAAGAACAACCCCTGCCATGCAGCAGGATGACTTGGTCCAACGCTTTACACTAGCGGGTATCTAGTCATCGATCGCCCGATCTGAGAGCCTGCTCTCTGTTGATTGCCTTCGATCAGGGAAGCATCAAGAGCGCGAGATCGCCACCATCCGTACTCGGCGCCTCATAGGAGAAATGCCGTCCCCGCACCAGCGTCAGAATGGTAGCACCGGCCGCGTCGGTGATCGTCACGCTGCCATCCTCGTTCTGTGTCCAGTTGGTCGCCCGCGTCAGGCCCGGCCAGACCTGCTCGCAATCGGGCGGGGCGAAGAAATCACGGCTCCGATTGGTGAGTGCAGCACCGCGCTCGACCAGGCAGACAGATTTTCGCGAAAAGTTCGAGACCGAGAAGATGGCCGGCGGCGATACCGAATGGGTCTGAAGCGACGTCGGGAGTTTGGCCGGCCCGGGTACGGATGGGATCGTCCCGAGCACGATCGGATCTGGCCTGACAACGGTTTTCGTTTCGGGAAGCGCCCAGAAACCGAGCCCCGCACTTGAAACACCCGCACACACCAGCGCCGTCGCCACGATGACGAGAGAGGCTTTCATCGCAGCATCCTTCCGCTCGAACCCCCAGGTCCGAAGAGAATGCGACGCGAAACTTGCCGAAGGCTGGCTTCGCGAATCAGCTGCGTGCGACGGGCGTTTCAGGCACTGGGGTAAGCGGCAGGCCCGTGTCGAACCAGGCAACCAGATTGTCCGCGACAAGATCCGCCATGGCATTGCGCGTCGGCACTGATGCGGAGGCGACATGCGGCAGCAGGGACACGTTGGGCAAATCGATCAGGGCCTGTGGCACATGCGGCTCCTCGGCAAAGACATCGAGGCCAGCCGCAGCGATCGTGCCGGCCTGCAGCGCCGAAATCAGCGCGGGCTGGTCAACGGTCGAACCGCGACCGACATTGATCAGAACACCATTGGAGCCGAGCGCAGCCAGCACATCACCGTTGATCGCGCCATTTGTCTGCGGCGTCGAGGGAACGATCGAGATGAGGATGTCGACGGCCTCTGCGAGCTCGACCAGGCCGCCGTGATAGGCGTAGGTGACGTCGGAACGGCGGTGACGGGTGTGGTAATGGATCTCGACCTTGAAGGGCGAAAGGCGTGCGGCGATCTCCATGCCGATACGGCCAAGACCATGGATCCCGACCTTGCGACCCTTCAGCGACAAGGGCGATAGCGGAAAAGCCCCTTCCCGCTCCCAGCGGCCTTCGCGCAGATAGCGCTCGGCGAAGTGAAACTGCCGGATCGTGTTGAGTAGCAGCGCGATCGTCGTATCGGCCACTTCATCGTTCAACACGTCGGGCGTGTTGGTGACGATAACGCCTTTCGCGGCAGCGGCCGCCACATCGACACCGTCATAGCCCACCCCGAAGCTGCCGATGACCTCGAGATTCGGCAACCGCTCGATCAGGGAAGCAGGGAAGCGACCGGAGACGGCTGCCCCCCGGACCCTTGCAAGTTGCTCCGGGGCAACGTCGGTTGCCGATGCATCCGCAAGCTCGATCAGTTCAAACCGGTCCACCAGCCGCGATCGGACACGCGGATGAATGCGACCGGGGATCAACACGACGGGGCGATCGGACATGGCTGTCTCCTGGCGAGGCGATGATGAAAGAGGTCGGGCATAATCCCGGCCGGAAGTCAGCGACGGTTCGGGCCTGTCGACTGGCGGATCCGCATCTCTGGCTTGATCAGGTGGATGCCGTCGGGCTCGTGACTGCCGGCAAGCTTGTCGAGCAGCGCACGTGCCGCCAGACGTCCGACCTCTGCCTGACCGTTCCATACGGTGGTGAGCGATGGCGTCGCAATCGAGGCCTCTTCCAGATCGTCATAGCCGGTGACCGAGATATCTTGCCCGGGAATGAGCCCGGCACGGGCGATGCCATTCATCAACCCGATGGCCACCAGATCGTTCCAGCAGACGGCAGCCGTCGGCTTCTGCGGCAAAGAGAGGAAATTCACCGCGGCTTCGAAGCCACCCTGCTTGGTGCGGGGCCCCGGAATACGCAGACCCGGATCGACTTCAATGCCGGCCTTGCGCAAGGCATTGACATAACCCTGATAGCGATCGCGACCGGTGGAGGTCTGGTCGGTACCACCGATCATGGCGATCGAGCGGTGGCCGAGGCCGATCAGATGATTGGTCGCCAGCGAAATACCGTAGGTATCGTCGCCGCGGTAGATCGGCACATCGAGCCCATCCATCGAGCGGGCGATGAAGATCGCGGGCATGCCGTTGTTCTCGGCCAGCAGCACGTCCTCCGGCGGCGTGCCGATCGCAGGAGACATGATCACGCCATCGCCGCCCAGCTGCAGCAACGTCTCGACGAACATCCGCTGCTTTTCGACATTGTCGTAGTGGTTGGACAGAATGAAGGTGTGGCGGCTGCGGTCGAGTTCAGTCTCGATCGCCTTGAGGATTTCGCCGTAGAACGGGTTCATGATGTCGTGCACGACAACACCGATGATGCCCGAGCGCGAGGTGCGCAGGCTGGCCGCTCGGCGATTGTAGATATAGCCGAGAGCGCGGGCCTGCTCCTTGATCTTCTCCCGCGTATCGGCCGCAACGAGCGGACTGTCACGGAGCGCAAGCGAGATGGTCGCCGTGGAAAGACCGAGCGTCTCCGCAATGGTCGAAAGCTTTACCTTCTGTGCCACGTTTCCTCCCTCGCAGCAGATCGGCAGGCGTCAGAGCGCCCTTAAAACTTTTAATTAAAGAGTTTAATGAGCAAACTCAATCGTCTTCATCGATCTCGTCGGAGGGTCGCGGGAGAGCGGTGCCGCACAGATTGCCCTCGACGACGGAGAGTAACTTCACCAGCGTCTTGAGCTCCTTGGCCGAGAGCCCCTGGATGGCCTGGGCCTCGCTGCTTTCCGTCGCTTCGGCGATGCGAACAACGCTCCCTCGTCCCTCGTCGGTGAGATAGACCTTGGTGAGGCGTCCATCACGATCGTCCGTGCGCCGCACGACGAAGCCCTGGGCTTCCATTCGGCCGATCGTGCGCGTCATCGTCGGCGCCTTGACGCCGAGCTGCTGGGCGAGCGCGCCGGGCGTCTGTCCATCCTCTCGGGCGAGCAGCTGAACGACACCATCCTGCCCCGGATAAAGGCCACTTTGCGCCAGCCCGTGCGACAGGCGGGTCCGAAGCGCGCGCGCAACCTGGGTGATCGTGGCACTCAATACGCCCGACGCCGGCGGCTCCTTCTTCTTGGTCTTCTTCTTTCCGCCGCGGTCCTTGTCGGCCTTGTCCTTTTTCGCCATGACTCTCCCCGGTCGGCAGCCGCAGCGGCCTGCATCTTGCGCCGCCCCAACGGCTGCCATGCATAACGAAAATCAGGAGGTTAGACCAGATGGCGAAACCCGCGCCGTGGTTCAAGGATAATGATCCGGCTCTACTGCCACAGGATCGCGCCGACTGGATCGCCGTCTTGCCGCTCGGCGCCCACGAGCAGCATGGTCCTCACCTCCCCTTCGAGACGGACACCATCATTGCAACCGGCATCGCACAACGACTGGTCGCAGCGCTGGCCGGAGACTTGCCGGTGACAGTGCTTCCGACAGAGCCTGTCGGTTATTCGATCGAACATATGGATGTTGATGGCAGCCGGACGCTTGCGTTTGACGAGGCCGTAAACCGCTGGCTCGGGATCGCCGAAGACCTTGACCGCAAGGGCATCCGCAAACTCGTTCTGCTCAACGCCCATGGCGGCAACTCTCCCCTCCTCACGATCGTCGCGACGGAGGCGCGCATCCGTTTCGACATGCTGGTCGTCGCCACAAGCTGGACGCGCTTCGGCCAGCCGCCGGGTTGGATCGCCCCCGAGGACAAGGCGATCGATATCCATGGCGGCGACATCGAGACCTCCGTCATGCTCGCCCTCGCCCCCGACCGCGTCGACATGACGAAGGCCGCACCCTTTACCTCTCGCCAATCGGATTTCGCGGCACGCTACAAGCACCTGCGCGCCTATGGTCCCCATGCCTTCGGCTGGAAGATGTCGGACCTCAACCCGCTGGGTGTTGCCGGCAATGCGGCGGCAGCGACGGCGGAACGCGGCGAAAGCCTGATCGCCCATGCTGTCGGAGGCATTCTGGAACTGTTGGATGACGTGCGAAGGTTTGACGTCTCCGACCTCGAGCGACCTTGACGAAAGCCTTTGAACTGCTCCGGCCGAACCCCTATATGGGGTAACACCATTACAGGCCGCTGCTGCGGCAGTCCCACCCGATCGAGGCTTTCATGACCGAAGCAACCGTAAAACCGACACCCGTCACCGTGCTCACCGGCTATCTCGGCGCCGGCAAGACGACCCTGCTCAACCGCATCCTGTCGGAAAACCATGGCAAGAAGTATGCGGTCATCGTCAACGAATTCGGCGAAATCGGCATCGACAACGACCTGATCGTCGAGTCGGATGAAGAAATCTACGAAATGAACAACGGCTGTGTCTGCTGCACCGTGCGCGGCGACCTGATCCGCGTGGTGGAAGGCCTGATGCGCCGCCCGGGCCGCTTTGATGGCATCATTGTCGAAACGACCGGTCTTGCCGATCCCGTCCCGGTCGCCCAGACCTTCTTCATGGACGACGACGTCCGCTCCAAGACCGAGCTCGACGCCGTGGTCGCTCTGGTCGATGCCAAGCATCTGCCGCTGCGCCTCAAGGACAGCCGCGAAGCCGAAGACCAGATCGCCTTTGCCGACGTTGTCGTCATCAACAAGACGGATCTCGTCAGCCACGACGAACTGCATCAGATCGAGCACATCGTGCGCGCCATCAACCCGTCCGCGCGCATCTACTCCACCACCCGTTCGGGCGTCGATCTCGCCAAGGTCCTCAACCAGGGCGCCTTCAATCTCGAGCGCGCGCTGGAAAACGATCCGCATTTTCTCGATCATGACGACCCGGATCATGTCTGCGGTCCTGATTGCGATCACGACCACCACCACCACGGCCATGATCATCATGACCATGATCACGGGCATGATCACCATCATCATGGCCACGATCATCACCATCACGACCACGCCCCCTCGGCGATCCATGACGTGACGGTGACGTCGGTATCGCTGCGCGGTGGCGAAATGAACCCGGATCGCTTCTTCCCTTGGATCCAGAAGGTGACTCAGACGCAAGGCCCGAACATCCTGCGCCTGAAGGGCATCATCGCCTTCAAGGGCGACGAGGAGCGTTACGTGGTCCAGGGTGTGCACATGATCGTCGAGGGCGATCATCAGCGCCCGTGGAAGGACGGCGAAAAGCGCGAAAGCCGTTTGGTCTTCATCGGCCGCGAGCTAGACCGCGAGAAGCTCGAAGCGAGCTTCAAGGCTTGCGAAGCCACCGCCTGAACGGGGCGCCCTGCGCCCCAATCGCCTGATCCTGGACTAAAAGAAAGCCTGAAGAATGCCCACAGTCGCCCCGCTCGATATCGAAGGTCACGTTGTCTCGACCCATTTCCTGGGAGACATCCCGGTCTTTGCTGCCGCAACGGGCGCGATCCATCGGCTGGACGGCGGCGAAAAGGTTACGGAGGCCAATGCCGGCCTCCTCACCTGCGTCAAGGATCCGGCAAGCCAGACGTTGCTGACCGGCGGTGAAGACGGCCGCGTTCTGCGCATCGCCCATGACGGGTCGGTAAGTGAACTCGCGAATGTCCCACGCAAGTGGATCTCGGTCGTCGCGCCCGGCCCGCAAGGTGCGGTGGCCTACGCCTACGGCAAGTCCACCTTCGTGCGGCTCGCTGATGGCACAACGAAGGAGTTCACCGAAGAACGCACGGTCGAGGCCGTCGACTTTGCACCGAAGGGCCTGCGGATTGCCGTTGCCCGCTATAATGGCGTGACGCTGCACTGGGTCGGCACGGCAGGTGCCGCTGTCGATCTCGACTGGAAGGGCGCCCATACGGGCGTGACCTTCTCGCCCGATGGCCGCTTCGTCGTGACCATGATGCAGGAAAGCGCGCTGCATGGCTGGAAGCTCGACGGCAAGGCCGCCGACACGCGCCATATGCGCATGACCGGCTACCCGGCAAAGGTCAAATCGCTCTCCTGGTCACCCAAGGGCAAATGGCTCGCCTCCTCGGGCGCGCCTGCGGCCATCGTCTGGCCGTTTGCCGGCAAGGATGGCCCCATGGGGAAGGCTCCCCTGGAACTGGGCACCCGCGCCAACATCCTCGTGACCCAGGTCGCTTTCCATCCGGCCGAAGAGGTCCTTGCCATCGGTTTCATCGACGGGATGATCCTGGCGGTTCGCATCGCCGACGGCAAGGAAGCGCTTCTGCGCCGTCCGGGCAAAGGTGCGATCACGTCCCTCGCTTGGAGCAGCACCGGCAAACTGCTCGCCTTCGCTTCGGAAGCAGGCGATTGTGGCGTGATCGACATCACCGGCTGATTGACAAGAGTCAATTTCAAAGCGCTTTAGTTGCGTGTACTCACGCCGACTGTCGCGTTTTACGGTAAATACTGCAAAAATTTGCAGTATAGCCTTCACCAATTGCTCACCTTAACCATGCGGTAGTAATTGCCTCCCTAATTTGAGGGAGGACGAGCGAGAGACAACACAGCCGCGTCTCGTTGGGACTGGGAATAATTCCTCCGCAGCCTATTACGAATTCCAATTCAACCACGGCATCCTGCCGAGGCGCGGACGCACGCGCCTGCCCGGCGGACGGATTTGCGAACGGACGCACTATGAACCTCAATCTGAAAATCGTGGTGACGGCGGCGGGCCTTGCCCTTGCCGCCGGCATCGTCGCTGTCGCGGGCGTGGGCGCCCAGACGCTGCAGACGCTCAAGGTCAACGGACCCATCTACAAGCAGATCGTCGACGGCAAGGACCTGATCGCCGACATTCTGCCGCCACCGCTCTACCTGATCGAATCCTACGCGCTTGCCAACGAAGTCTTCATCCACCCGGATACGGCTTCGGTAAACATTCCGCGCTTCGACCTGCTGAACAAGCTCTACGACGAACGTCGGGAGTACTGGAAGACCTCCACCCTTCCCGACAACCTGCGTGACAAACTGTACAATGAAGTCATCGCCAAAGGCGATCTTTACTGGAGCACGCTGCAAAACGAGCTGAAGCCAGCTCTTTTGGCCGGCAATGCCAGCGCTGTCACGCCGATCCTCGCGAAGCTGAAACTCGAATTCCACGACCACGAGACCTCGGTGAATGAACTTGTCACCATGGCGAGCGAATATCTCGTCGGGCGCGAAGGTTATGCTGCCGCGGAATCGGCGAGCCGCGAGACCCTGGTTCTGACCCTGGGTATGCTCCTCATCGCGACCGCCTTGGGCAGCGTCTACTTCATCCACCGCCGTGCATTGAAGCCACTCGGAGAAATCACCGAGTTCATGACCAACATGGCGGCTGGCGACTTCACCGCCACGGTCCCCCATGCGCAACGCCGCGACGAGATTGGCCACATAGCGGCAGCCGTGGAAGTGTTCCGGCAGTCGGGTCTGGAAAACCAGCGCCTGCAGGCCGAAACCGAACTCGCCCGTAGCGAGGTGGACCGCGAGCGTGCCCTGCGCGATCAGGATCGCCTGATCGAGGCGGAAGCACTGCGCTTCGTCATCGAAGCCCTGGGCGCAGGCCTGCATCGCCTGGCCGACTGCAACATCCGCATGACCCTGGACGAAGCATTCGATTCGCGATTCGAGCCGCTGCGGCGCGACTTCAACCACTCGATTGCCACCTTCCAGTCCACCCTCGAAAAGGTGATGGAAGAGACACGTCGCCTCCTTGAAAACAGCCAGGAAATGCGGGAAGCCTCGAGCAACCTGGCGAGCCGCACCGAGCAGCAGGCAGCAGCGCTCGAGCAGACCTCGTCGGCGCTCGAACAGGTAACGGCAACGGTACGAGCCTCCGCCGAACGCACCAGCGATACGCGCGAACTCGTGCGGGAAGCGAAGAACTGTGCGGTCGCCTCGGGCGGCGTGGTGCGCTCAGCCGTTTCAGCGATGGAGCGGATCGAAAGCGCGTCGTCCGAAATCGGTCAGATTATCGGCGTCATCGACGAGATCGCCTTCCAGACGAATCTTCTCGCCCTGAATGCTGGCGTCGAGGCAGCCCGTGCCGGTGAGGCTGGCAAGGGTTTCGCAGTCGTTGCGCAGGAAGTGCGAGAACTGGCCCAGCGTTCCGCCAACGCGGCACGCGACATCAAGGGGTTGATTCAGAAGTCGAGTGTCGAAGTGTCATCCGGCGTGCAGCTCGTCGGTGAAACGGGTCAGGCACTCGATCAGATCGGCGACTTCGTCACCCGGATCGACACCAATGTCGACGCGATTGCGACCGCCGCCCGTGAACAGGCCATCGGCCTGCAGGAAATCGGCGCCGCCATCAGCAGCATCGATCAGATGACCCAGCAGAACGCCGCCATGGTGGAGGAAACGACCGCCATCAGCCATACGCTTGCCGAAGGCGCGGTTCAGTTGACGAAACTGGTCAACCACTTCCAGCTCAATCGACGAACCGAGATCCGAGACACCCGACAGCAGATCGGCAATCGCGCCGCCTGAGCACCAGACGTTTAAACGAAAACGCCCGGCTCTCCGAAAGGAAAGCCGGGCGTTTCATTTAGCGGATGATGCGGATCAGAACTTGACCGCGAGACCGACGTTGACCGTGTGCTGGTCGAAGTCGACGTCAGTGCCGCCGAGGTCGCCGCTGCCGAAATCGTTGTAACGATACTCGATGCGGGTGAACATGCGGTCGGTC
>JAIXSF010000512.1 GCA_027484835.1 Rhizobiaceae bacterium
GGCCCCTCCATCTATCGTTACAGATGTTACTGGATCGTTAGCACCTGACGGCAAACGCGATTTTTTGATTTTTTTTGTGAATGCCCCCATGCCTTCTGCTGGCTGTCATATTGACGCAGTTGGGACACCTTAAGTCTCAGTTGAGCAGGCGACCTCACCACGCTTCTGTTCCGTCCACCGCAACTGCCTGCGCTTTGAGCGGGTTGGTTGCATCACTACGTCAAATTGCGGCAAAATCAGTCGCACCAATGGCTTGGGTCCAGCACCTCGAAAGGCGCAATCCGAGGCGAGAGGTTGATTTTCAAAACCAAAGACGTAGGCTGATGGTCGTGACACGAGGTCGACTGGGTTTTTGAACCCGAAAGACAAGACCCGGTTGCTTGGATGACGCCCCGGCCCGACGCGTCCGGTCGCGTATCCGCAGTGAAGTTTAAATTGGCAGTGCGGTCTGCAGTAACCGCCCCTGCCCGTCCCGATGAACGCTGCAAGATAAGACTGGGAGGTCTTAACTCCATGAAGAAGCTGATCGCTTCCACAATTCTCGCCGCGGGTCTTTATGCAGTCGCGGGCTCTGCCCAGGCTGCCGACTGCGGTGAAGTGTCGATTGCCGAAATGAACTGGGCATCGGCCGGCGTTGCCGCCTATGTCGACAAGATCATCCTGGAAAGCGGCTATGGCTGCACGGTGACCGTCGTCACCGGCGACACCATGCCGACATTCGCCTCGATGAACGAAAAGGGCCAGCCGGACATCGCACCGGAATTCTGGGTCAACGCCGTGCGCACCGCTCTTGACCAGGCGATCGCCGAAGGCCGTCTGATCCAGGCTGCTCCGCTGCTCTCCGACGGCGGCGTGGAAGGCTGGTGGATCCCGAAATTCATCGCCGACGCCAATCCTGACATCAAGACCGTCGAAGACGCCCTGAAGCGTCCCGACCTCTTCCCGGCTCCGGAAGATCCGACCAAGGCTGCCGTGACCAACTGCCCGTCGGGCTGGAACTGCCAGGTCTCGACCGCCAACCTCTACCGTGCCCTCGGCGCGAAGGACAAGGGCTTCGAACTGGTCGACACCGGCTCGGCTGCCGGCCTCGACGGCTCGATCGCCAACGCGTTCGAAAACAAGAAGGGCTGGCTCGGCTACTACTGGGCTCCGACCGCCATTCTCGGCAAGTACGAGATGGTCAAGCTCTCCTTCGGCGTAGAGCACGACAAGGCGTCCTGGGATGCCTGCACCGCGGTTCCGGATTGCCCGGATCCGAAGGTCAACGCCTATCCGGTGTCTGACGTCTACACCGTCGTCACCAAGGGCTTTGCCGAAAAGGCTGGCGTTGCCATGGACTACGTGAAGACCCGCAAGTGGGACAACGCGACCGTCGGCAAGGTTCTCGCCTGGATGGAAGAAAACCAGGGCACCAACGAGGACGGCGCCAAGCACTTCCTCGAAACCTATCCGGACATGTGGACCACCTGGGTCGCTCCGGAAGTTGCTGAAAAGGTCAAGGCTTCTCTCTGAGCCTGGTCTCTTGCCAACAGGCGGCGGGCCTCGCGCCCGCCGCGCTTTCTGCGAAGCGGCATGCCGCATTACGCCATTCAAACGACTTCCGACGTCGCAGACGGCAAGAATTCCCTCCCGGAACTCGATTAGCCTCTCGCTTCGGGAATATGGCATCGCCGTCAGGGCCCATCGCAGCGTTTCAGACGCCATAAAGAGCGAGGGTCGACAAGGGGAACGAGATGGCTTCGACTTTATGCAATTACCTTCCGCAACTGCTCTGCGAGTTTCCGCAGATCGACGACACGGTGCTGCGCGGCGTCCGAAAGAGCGTCGACGAGAGCTTCAAGGGCTTCGTCAGAGCCTATGGCCACATCATCGACGCCGTGACGCATCCGCTTCAGTTGTTCCTCAACTGGCTTGAGGCGCTGTTCGTCAACACACCCTGGTTCATCTTCCTTGCGGTGATGGTGCTGATCGTCTATTTCGCCAGCCGCAACATGCGGATCGTGGCGATCACCATCGTCGGCATGCTGTTCATCGGATTTGTCGGCCTTTGGGAAGACACGATGATTACGCTTGCGATCGTCACCGTCTCGACCATCCTTGCCATCGTCATCGGTATTCCGATCGGCATCATGATGGCGCGCTCTGACCGTGCACAGTCGGTGGTCAATCCGATCCTCGACGTGATGCAGACCTTGCCGAGCTTCGTCTATCTCATTCCCGTCGTCATGGTCTTCGGCATCGGCAAGGTACCGGGCGTCATCGCCGTCGTGATCTACGCCGTGCCGCCGATGATCCGCCTTACCAATCTCGGCATCCGGCTCGTCGACCGCGAAGTGCTGGAAGCGGCTGACGCCTTCGGTTCGTCTCCAGGTCAGAAGCTGATGAACGTGCAGATCCCGCTTGCCCTCCCGACCGTCATGGCCGGCATCAACCAGACCATCATGATGTCGCTGGCGATGGTCGTCGTGGCCTCGATGATCGGCGTCGGTGGCCTCGGCAAGAACGTTCTGCAGGCAATCTCCAACCAGTTCCTGACCATCGGCTTCCTCAACGGCTTTGCGCTCGTTGCCATCGCCATCATCTTCGACCGCGCCAGCCAGGCCTATGGCAAGCGCCTTCAACGCCACACGGAGGTGGTCCATGGCTAGTCACGACATCGAGATCCGCAATCTCTACAAGATCTTCGGCCCGAATGGCGGAGCCTTCATCGACCAGGTAAAGTCCGGGCTGTCGAAGTCCGAACTGAACGAAAAGCACGGGCACGTGCTGGGCCTCAAGGACATCAACATCCAGATGCCGGGCGGCGGAATCACCGTGGTCATGGGTCTCTCGGGGTCCGGCAAGTCGACGCTCATCCGCCACATCAACCGACTGATCGAGCCGACCTCGGGCGAAGTCCTCTATGACGGCGTCGATGTCTGCAAGATGAGCCAGCTGGAACTGCGCGACTTCCGTCGCCAGAAGACGGCAATGGTCTTCCAGAAGTTTGCGCTGCTGCCGCATCGCACCGTGCTCGAAAATACGGTCTACGGCCTTGATATCCAGGGTATGCCGAGAGCCAAGAGCGAAGAGATCGGCCGCCGCTGGATCGCGCGTGTCGGCCTGTCGGGGTTCGAAGGGCATTATCCCAATCAGCTGTCAGGCGGCATGCAGCAGCGTGTCGGTCTGGCGCGCGCGTTGTCCAACGATGCCGACATCCTGCTGATGGACGAGGCCTACTCTGCGCTCGATCCGCTGATCCGCGTCGACATGCAGACTGTCCTGCTCGACCTTCAGAAAGAATTGAAGAAGACGGTTGTCTTCATCACCCACGATCTCGACGAGGCGCTGCGTCTCGGTGACCGGATCGCCATCCTCAGGGACGGCGAAGTCATCCAGCAAGGCTCCGGCCAGGATATCGTCCTGCAGCCGGCAGACGACTACATCTCGGCTTTCGTCAAGGAAGTGAACCGCGGCCGCGTCATCCGCCTCGATACAATCATGGGACCGATGTCGGGAGCCGGCGAAGGTCTTTCGCTTCCGGGCAGCATGGTGCTTGAATCGGCAGCGCGCCTGATGACGGATGCACGGCAGTCGAGCGCCATCGTCACGGACGAGGCGGGCACGGTGATCGGGCGTGTCGACCTGCAGCAGATCATCGCTGCGATGGTGACGCCGAAGAGCCACGAAGATAACCAACTGGCAGCCTGACGCCGGATTGCTCTCGGGTATTTCTTGATTGCGGCCCCGCCTCTGCGGGGCCGTTGTCGTTTTGCCGATTGAAACGACATAAAGACTTCTTTATATGATTGAGACACCAATCAGAGGAACCACCATGGCACACGCGTCCAATCCGCTTTCCGAACTGCTGGCCGAAAAGGGCGTGCTGCTCGCCGACGGCGCGACAGGCACCAATCTTTTCGCGCAGGGTCTGGAGGCGGGTGAAGCGCCGGAGCTCTGGAACGAGGCGCAGCCGGAAAAGATCGTCAAGCTGCATCAGGATTTCGTCGATGCGGGCGCCGACATCATCCTCACCAACTCCTTCGGTGGCACGCGCCATCGCCTCAAGCTGCACCATGCCGAAAACCGCGTTCACGAACTGAACAAGAAGGCGGCCGAGATCGCGCGCTCCGTTGCCGACAAGGCACCGCGCAAGGTCATCGTTGCCGGCTCCGTCGGCCCGACCGGCGAGTTGCTGATCCCGCTTGGTGCGATGTCCTATGAGGATGCTGTCGCGGCCTTCGTCGAGCAGATGGAAGGCCTGAAGGCCGGCGGAGCGGATGTGGCCTGGATCGAGACCATGTCGTCTCCGGACGAAATCCGGGCAGCCGCTGAAGCTGCTGTGAAGGTGGGCATGCCTTACACGTTTACCGGTTCCTTCGACACAGCCGGCAAGACGATGATGGGCCTGCATCCGAAGGACATCCATGGCGTGGCCGCCGATATCGGTGCCGGGCCACTGGCCGTCGGCGCAAACTGTGGCGTCGGTGCTTCCGACATCCTGCAGAGCCTGCTCGACATGACCGGATCGAACCCGGAGGCGACAGTGATCGTCAAGGGCAATTGCGGCATCCCGGAATTTCGCGGATCGGAGATCTTCTATTCCGGCACGCCGCCGCTGATGGCGGATTATGCGCGGCTTGCCCGCGATGCCGGCGCGAAGATCATCGGTGGCTGCTGCGGGACGTCCTGCGATCATCTTGCGGCCATGCGCAAGGCACTCGACGACTATACGCCTGGCCCTCGTCCGACACTGGAGGTCATCGTCGACCGCATCGGACCGCTGCGCAACAAGACCGCAGACGAAAGCGGTGCGCAGGAAAGCAGCCGTCGTCCCCGCCGGCGCGGCAACTGAGCCGGACCAGATCTAATCAATAAAAAGGGCGCCATCGGCGCCCTTTTCTTTGTTGCGGTGCTTCGAAGAAGCTCAGCCGACGAAGGCGCGTTCGATGACGAACTCAGCCGGCTTGTTGTTGGCACCTTCGGTGAGGCCTGCCTTTTCGAGCAGTTCCTTCGTGTCCTTCAGCATGGCGGTCGAGCCGCAAATCATGCCGCGATCGATCGCCGGGTCGAGAGCCGGCACGCCAAGATCGGAGAACAGCTTGCCATTTGCAATCAGATCGGTGATGCGGCCCTTGAAGGGATAGTCTTCGCGGGTGACCGTCGCATAGTGCTTGAGCTTGTCGCCCACGATTTCGGCGAGGAATTCGTGGTTCTTGATCTCATCCACCAGATCGAAGCCGTATTTCAGCTCGGCCACGTCGCGGCATGTGTGGGTGAGGATGACTTCCTCGAACTTCTCGTAGGTCTCGGGATCGCGGATCAGGCTGGCGAAGGGCGCGATGCCTGTGCCGGTCGAGAACATGTAGAGCCGCTTGCCGGGGGTGAGTGCATCAAGCACCAGCGTGCCAGTCGGCTTCTTGCGCATCAGCACCTTGTCACCCGGCTGGATCTTCTGCAGGTGCTGGGTCAGAGGACCATTCGGCACCTTGATCGAGAAGAATTCGAGCTCTTCGTCCCAGGAAGGGCTGGCGATCGAATAGGCGCGGTAAATCGGCTTTCCCTCGACCATCAGGCCGATCATGGCGAACTCGCCCGAGCGGAAGCGGAATCCGGCCGGACGGGTCATGCGGAAGCGGAAGAGATGGTCGGTGTAGTGCGTCACGCTCAGCACCGTCTCGGCGAATACGCCTTCGGGCACGATCAGTTCGGCATTGTCGGTCTTTACAGGAGCATTCATAGGCTGTCGGTCCTATCGTTCGGGCGATTGGGAAGAGCCTATAATCCAGACCGTCCCATTCCACAATTCAGACGGCATGCGCATTTCGCAGCCGAGATATCCGTTAAAGCGAAGGCGGCAACCTTGACCGAGGTCAATTTGCCGCCCTTGCCTCGCGATCTTTATAAAATCTCAGGCGCCAGTGGAGCCCAGGCGACGCCAGCTGAAACCGCCGACAGCATCGGAAGACCGGGCTGTCGGCTGATAACGCTGGGCAACGCCCGTGAGACAGTTTTCGGCCAGCCTGCGCTGGGCAACCGGATTGGTGACGGCGAAGCTATCGAAGCCGGTGCGCAGCATCAGTGGCACTTGGTCGATCAGGACATCGCCGACGGCGCGGAGCTCGCCGGTGTAACCCAGGCGTTCGCGAAGCAGCGTGGCGTGACTGAAGCCACGACCGTCGTTGAAGGCCGGGAAGGCAACGGCGATCAGCGCAATGCGATCGAGATGCGGCTCGAGCTTCTTTACGTCATCGGCCGGAGCGATGAACACGCCGAGGCCAATGTCGTTGGATTCAGCGGCGGCTTCGAGGAAGGCTTCGAGCGGCAGAAGGGCCTTTTCGCCCTCACCCGCCTTACGGTCTTCGGTCTCGGTCACCCAGATGTCGCCGTCGACGAAACCGGTTTCTCTCCAGATCTTGGTCATTTCTCTTTCCGTCTCACGCGGCTTCAGCAGAGGCGTTGCCGTAGAGCGCGTCCTTGAACGGCTTCGGACCGACGCGGCGGTAGGCTTCGAGGAAGGTCTCCTTGGGATCGAGGCGCAGGCCGATATAGGTATCGACAATCGTCTCGACCGCATCGGTTACCTTTTCGGGCTCGAACCCGCGACCAATGATCTCGCCGATCGAGGAGTTCTCGTCGCCGGAACCACCGAGCGTGATCTGGTAGAGTTCGGCACCCTTCTTCTCGACACCGAGCAAGCCGATATGGCCGACATGGTGGTGACCGCAGGCATTGATGCAGCCGGAGATCTTGATCTTCAGTTCGCCAATCTCCTGCTGGCGCTCCAGCGAGCCGAAACGGGTCGAAATTTCCTGAGCAACCGGAATGGAGCGTGCGTTCGCAAGCGCGCAGTAATCGAGGCCCGGACAGGCGATCATGTCGGTGATCAGGTTGGAGTTGGCGGTGGCAAGCCCCGCCTTTTCCAGCGCCTGATAGAGCGGATAGAGATCGCCCTTGGCCACATGCGGCAGGATGAGGTTCTGCTCGTGGCTGACGCGGATCTCGTCGAAGGCATAGCGCTCGGCAAGGTCGGCAACCAGGTCCATCTGTGCATCCGACGCGTCGCCGGGCGTACCGCCGATCGGCTTCAGCGAAATCGTCACCATGGCGTGGTCGGGGTGGCGGTGTTCCTGGACGTTGTGGCGCACCCAGGCGGCGAAGGCAGAATCTGCCTTCTGGGCGCGCGCGAGTGCTTCCCAGCCATCCGGACGGGCACCGAGTGCCGGCGGCGCGAAATAGGTTTCGATCGCGCGGATATCGCCTTCCGGCAGCTTCAGCTCGCTGTCGCGGATCTCGGCAAATTCGGCATCCACCTGGCGGGTCAATTCTTCAACACCGGTTTCGTGGACGAGGATCTTGATGCGCGCCTTGTACTTGTTGTCGCGGCGGCCATGCAGATTGTACACGCGCACGATTGCGGTGATGTAAGTCAGAAGATCTTCCTCGGGCAGGAAGTCGCGGATCTTTTTGGCGATCAGCGGGGTGCGGCCCTGACCACCGCCGACATAAACGGCGAATCCGAGCTCGCCTGCCTCGTTCTTCTTCAGATGCAGACCGATGTCGTGCACCTGGATCGCGGCACGGTCCTTCTCGGCGCCGGTGACGGCGATCTTGAACTTGCGCGGCAGGAAGGAGAATTCCGGATGGAGCGAGGACCACTGGCGCAGAATTTCGGCATAGGGGCGCGGATCGGCGACCTCGTCGGCGGCGGCACCGGCGAAATGGTCGGCCGTCACGTTGCGGATGCAATTGCCCGAGGTCTGGATCGCATGCATCTCGACGCTTGCGAGATCCTTCAGGATATCGGGCGTGTCGGACAGCTTCGGCCAATTATACTGGATATTCTGACGGGTGGTGAAGTGGCCATAGCCGCGGTCGTACCTGCGGGCGATATGGGCCAGCATGCGCATCTGCTTCGAATTCAGCGTGCCGTAGGGAATGGCGACGCGCAGCATGTAGGCATGCAACTGGAGATACACGCCGTTCATCAAGCGCAGCGGCTTGAATGCGTCTTCCGCAAGTTCACCCGACAGGCGGCGGGCCACCTGGTCGCGGAACTGCTCTACGCGCGCCGATACGAAAGCGTGGTCGAATTCGTCGTAACGATACATGTCTTACCTCAGGCCTCAAGCCGCGATGAATGCCGGGTCGGCATAACCGTGACCCTCTGCATATGCAATGGTGGGGCCTTCCGCCCGGATGCGTTCCCGCAGGCGCAGCGGACGCAGCTTGCCGTCCTTCTCCTCGATTTCGATGACGTTCACGTCAACGACGAGGTTGCTGGCAAAAGCCTGCTTGCCAGCGGTTTCGAGGGCATCAACCGCCTCGGCGTGGCGCGCGACGAAGGCTTCCTGCAGACGCTCGGTCCACTGGCCACTGGCGTCGAGCCAGACGGCGATACCGTCGGTCAGGCGGTTTGCTGTGAGAACCTTGTCTACCATCCTCAAATCCTTGCAAGTTGCGGTTCGGCCGGAATGAGCGCGCCAAGCGGCTCTGAACGGCTGAAATCTGCGCCGGCGACGGCGTCGCCGATAATGACCATGACCGGACCGGTCAGCTCTGTACGAGCCTCCAGACCCGGCAATTCCTTGAGCGTGCCGTGCAGCAGTCGACTGTCGCGACGCCCGGCATTCTCGACAACGGCAACCGTCGTATCTTCGGCGAGACCGCCTTCCATCAGCCGCTCGGCGACGGAGGCTGCGACCGTGCGACCCATATAGACGGCCACAGTGGCACCCGACAGCGCAAGCCGCGCCCAATCCGGCAGCACATTACCCTGCAAATCGTGGCCAGTCGTGAAGACCAGCGACGAAGACACGCCCCGCAGCGTCAGCGGGAGCTCAAAATCTGCGGCGGCGGCGAGTGCCGAGGTCACGCCAGGGACAATCTCGTAGGCAATGCCTGCATCGCGGAGCGCTGCCATCTCTTCGCCCGCACGACCAAAGACCAGCGGATCGCCCGACTTCAGGCGTACCACGCGCTTGCCGGCATGACCGAGTTCGACGAGGAGCGCGTTGATCTGATCTTGCGACTTCGAATGGCAGCCCTTGCGCTTGCCGACGGGAATACGCTCGGCATCGCGACGGCCCATGTCGACCACTTCACGCGGGACGAGTGCGTCATAGACGATGACGTCGCATTCCATCATCAGGCGATGGGCGCGCAGCGTCAGCAGGTCTTCGGCACCCGGGCCGGCACCAACGAGGAAAACGCGACCTTCGACCCGATCGGCGGCAACACCCTTCAAAAGACGAGTCGCTTCGCGACGGGCCAGGCTGATCTCGTCGGATTCGACGTGATCCGCGACCTTACCCTTGAAGAAATCGCGCCAGAAGAGACGGCGCGGCGCTCCGCGCGGGACGAGACGATCGACGGCGCGGCGGTAGGAATTGGCAAGACGCCCGAGCTTGCCAAGCGAACGCGGCAGCAGACGGTCGATGTCGGCGCGGATCATCTGGGCGAGAACCGGGCCGACGCCTTCCGTGCCGATCGCAACTGCAATCGGCGCCCGGTTGACGAGAGCGGGTGTGTAGAAATCACACCAGTCCGGCTGGTCGACGGCATTCGCGGGGATACGGGCGGCGCGGGCAGCGGTCACGATCTCACGGTCGAGAGCGCCCTCGCCCGTTGCGGCGAAGACCAGCCGCGCGCCGTCCACCTGTGAAGGCTCAAAAGGCTCGGCGACCTGCTCGATGGCGTTTACGGAGAGGAAGGCAGCGTAATCGGCTTCCGGAGCATCGGCATAGGCGATGATGCGCGCCTCGGTGTTCTTCAGCAGGCGCGCCTTGGCATAGGCCTCGTCACCGTTTCCAAAAACGGCGGCGACCTCGTTCTCGACCTTGAAGAAGGCCGGAAAGACCGAAAGCTGTTTGTCCTGCTGTATCATGAATCATCCGATGTCAGAGGGCCACACTATCGCTTTTGCGGCAGCAAATTTGAAGAAAGATAAATCCCCTTGCCCTTGGCCTTGCGTATTTCTTTCCTAGTCATATCGCTGTTGCGAGCAAAAGTGACCGGAGCATAATTCTCTATAATTTCGGTGAAGATCCAGCGCAACGAACCGCAAAAAGTTGGAGACAGGCAATCATTTTGCTTTCGGGCCTTGCGCGCCAAGCGCTAGGATCGCGCTGCACAACAGACCGGAGCGCTCATCGTGACATCACCCGAACTGACCCGTCGACTGCTCGACGTGATTGAACACGACATCCTGCCACTGACGGCGAAGGGTGTTGCCGCGGGCAACAAGGTCTTCGGCGCCGCGATCTTGCGGAAGTCCGACCTGTCGCTCGTTCTCGCCGAAACGAACAACGAGCTGGAAAACCCTCTCTGGCACGGCGAAGTGCATACCCTCAAACGTTTTTACGAGCAGGGTGAGCGGCCGAATACCAAGGACCTGATCTTCCTGTCGACCCACGAACCTTGCACCATGTGCATGTCGGCGATCACCTGGGCCGGCTTCGACAATTTCTACTATTTTTTCAGCCATGAAGACAGCCGCGACGCCTTTGCCATCCCGCATGACCTGAAGATCCTCAAGGAAGTCTTCGGCCTCGAGCCGGGCGGCTATCGCCGGCAGAACGCCTTCTGGCTCAGCCATGCCATGATCGAGATGGTGGCTGCGGCGGGCGATGGCGAACGTCCCGCCCTGTTCGAACAGGTCAGCCGGATAAAGGCGGAATATGACCGTCTGTCGGACACATATCAGTCATCCAAGGGTGAAAACGACATTCCGCTCAACTGAGCGAGCAGACAGGACCAGCATGGAAGCCTCCAAGGACATCAACCACCTGCTCGAGATCATGGCGGCCCTGCGACAGCCCGAGACGGGCTGCCCCTGGGACATCGTCCAGACCTTCGAGACGATCAAACCCTATACGATCGAGGAGGCCTACGAGGTCGCCGACGCCATCGAGCGCAAGGACCCCGACGATCTCTGCGAGGAGCTGGGAGACCTGTTGCTGCAGGTGGTCTTCCATGCCCGGATTGCCGAGGAGGAAGGTCTGTTCTCCTTCGGCGACGTGGTGGAGGCGATCACGCGCAAAATGATCCGCCGTCATCCGCATGTCTTTGCCCGTTCCGATGCCGATACGCCGGAGGCGGTCAAGGCGCAGTGGGACACGATCAAGCAGCAGGAAAAGGCGGAACGTCTCGCCCGACGGGCTGCCCGCGGTTCAGCTGCCGATCCCGACACCGGCTATCTCGGCTCGGTGCAGCGGTCCTTTCCGGCACTCACCGAAGCGCTGAAACTGCAGGAGCGTGCGGCCAAGGTCGGCTTCGACTGGTCGGAGGCCGCACCCATTCTCGACAAGATCGAGGAAGAGATCGGTGAATTGCGTGAGGCGCTTTCAGAAAACCGGCCGGACAAGGTCAAGTACGAACTCTGCGACCTGATCTTCGCGCTGGTCAATCTCGGTCGGCATGTGGGTTCAGAACCGGAACAGGCGCTGCGCGGAACC
>JAIXSF010000353.1 GCA_027484835.1 Rhizobiaceae bacterium
CGCATCCCGGAATTCGTCACCCGCGCCTTTGCCGTCGCCACCTCAGGCCGCCCCGGCCCTGTGGTGCTGACACTGCCCGAGGATATGCTGCTCGACGAAGTCGAAGCCCCGGAAGCCAAGCCCTACACGCCCGTCGAGGCTCATCCCGGTCCAAGCCAGATCGCCGCCCTTGGCGAGATGCTGAAGACTGCGAAGCGCCCGATGGTCGTTCTCGGCGGCACGCGCTGGAGCGAGACCTCGGTCGCCGGCATCCAGGCCTTTGCGGAGAAATTCAAGTTGCCGGTCGGCTGCTCCTTCCGCCGCCAAATGCTCTTCGACCACCAGCATCCGTCTTACGCTGGCGATGTCGGCATCGGTATCAACCCGGCGCTGGCCAAGGAAGTGAAGGAAGCCGATCTCCTGATCCTGCTCGGCGGCCGCTTCTCCGAAATGCCGTCCTCTTCTTACACGCTGATGGACATCCCCTACCCAGCGCAGAAGCTGGTCCATATCCACCCGGACCCGTCCGAACTCGGCCGCGTCTACCGCGCCGATCTCGCGATCTGTGCGGCACCGGAAGAGTTCGTCGCAGCCCTTGCCGCCCTGGAATCACCCGCCGCCCCTGCCTGGGCCGAGCGTACGCAATCCATGCACGCCGCCTATCTTGCCTGGTCGACGCCGCCAAAGGCAGGTCCGGGCGCCGTGCAGATGGGCCCGGTGATGGAGTGGATCGAAGCCAATACGCCGAAGGACGCGATCTTCACCAATGGCGCCGGCAACTACGCCACCTGGCTGCATCGTTTCCACCGTTTCCAGGCCTTCAACACCCAGGCCGCTCCGACCTCCGGCTCCATGGGCTATGGGCTGCCGGCCGCCGTCGCTGCCAAGCAGCTGTTCCCTGAACGTGAAGTGATCTGCTTTGCCGGCGACGGCTGCTTCATGATGCATGGCCAGGAATTCGCGACCGCCATCCGCTACAACCTGCCGATCATCACGCTCGTCATCAACAATGGCATGTATGGCACGATCCGCATGCACCAGGAGCGCGAATATCCGGGCCGCGTCAGCGCCACGGATCTGACCAATCCCGATTTCGCAGCCCTCTCCAAGGCCTATGGCGGCCACGGCGAAACCGTCGAAAAAACCGAAGACTTCGCGCCCGCCTTCCTGCGCGCCCGCGCATCTGGAAAGCCCGCGATCATCGAGATCAAGCTCGATCCAGAGGCGATCACGCCGACGCGCACCTTGACTCAAATTCGCAACAAGGCCTGACAGGCCATTGACCAGAAACGAGAAAAGGCCGGGATCACTTCCGGCCTTTTCCCGTTCTGGGACGCCTCTCAGAAATCAGAGAGCGGCGGTGACGATGAACTCGACCTTGTAGTCCGGGGTCGCGAGTGCGGCTTCCGACGTCGCACGGGCCGGCGGGTTGGCCGGGTCGATCCAGGCTTCCCAGACGGCGTTCATTTCGCCGAAGGTCGACATGTCGGAGAGGTAGATGATCGTCTGCAGGATCTTCGACTTGTCCGAACCGGCAGCGGCCAGCAGGCGGTCGACTTCGGCAAGCGCCGACTTCGACTGCTCGGTGACGGATGCGCCTTCGCCAACCTGGCCGGCGAGATAGACGGTGTTGCCGTGGACAACGGCGCCGCTCATGCGCTTGCCGGGCTCGATACGCTTGATGCTCATGGGAAAACTCCTGCTTGAGGCTTGGGTGGAAAACAGACAGGCCGGACGCGAAGGTCCGGCCGTTGATCATGGATGAGAGGGATCAGCCGCGCTGACGAAGCGCGTGTTCGTAAGTGGCGGTTGAGCGCGCGCCCGAACGGCAATAGCCGAGCATGGGGCGCTCGAATTCCTCCAGCGCATCGACCATGTCGGCGACCGCATCCGGAGTGACGCCCATGGGGCCAACCGGCACATGCTTGATCTTGAGACCCAGCTCTTCGGCGCGTTTGGCGATGACGGCGAAATCAGGCTGGCCGAAGTCTTCGCCGTCGGGCCGGTGGCAGACGATCGACTTGAAGCCGAGCGCCTTGATCTCGTCGACTTCGTCGACGGTGATCTGGCCGCTGACCGAATATTCCTCGTTGATCTCACGGATGTTCATCGGGGCACCTCGTCATTTCGTTGGGCCAAACATCTACGACGGGCATCCTTGAGCGTCAATCGCGACAGGCACGCCGTTCTGTGTCAGACGAACGAAAACGCCAGACCGTAGTCGCGGCTCTCGCCCGGCTGCAGAACATTGAATTCGCCTGCCGCTTCGAGCTCGGCACGCCCCACCCAGCGATGAGAGACCGGCTCGATCCCGAGCACATGGGCGGGCGCCCGCTGGTTTCGCCAGACCTGGAGATAAGGAAGCGTTTCGGTCCGGAAACGCACCGTCAGCCTCTTGCCGCCAATGGCCGCGATCGGCCCGAGCCTAAGCTCTGCCCAGCCGCCATGCCCCGCCGGCACACAGAAGATGCCGCCATCCCCCTCACCGAAAGCCCAAGGTAGCGCGCCGTTTTCCAGCATCGCGCCTTCCAGCCGCGTGCCGCCATCGAAGTGCTTGGCGCCGAGGTTCATGTGGTACATCAGAAACGTCGGAAAGGCGGTCTCGCCGACATTCACCACCGTATCGGCAAGCTGCACCTCGCCGCTCTCTCCTTTGAGACGCCATTGCCGACGAAGTTCGGCCCTGCCACCGCAGGCGAGCGCGACGTCGACTGTCGCGCGCGCCACGAGGTCTTCGCCATCCACTGTCATCTCGAGGGAATGGGCCGCATTGGCCGAGAAGGACCCGTGCAGCGGATAGTGCCGGTCCGTCCCGGCAATCGGCTCGCGATGACGGATATGGTCTGGCCCGCAGGTGAAGAGAAAGCCTTCCAGCGAATGATCGATGCGCGGATCCCCGTCATCAGGGATCGCCCGCCCCGGAGCTAGGTCAACCCCGTCGACGATGCAGGACCCGACATCGAACACGGAGCCTTCATCAAGGGCCAGACGCGGTCCTTTCGGACCGGAAAACATGATCATACGAGCGGTTCCTCGGCCTGCCGCTGCGGCGCTCTGAGGTGGCCCGTTGAAATCAGATCCTCGAGCCCGACGAGTCCGCTGTCGAGCGAGGAGAGATAGGCGATGTTGACGTTGCGCTCAAGCCAGCGCTGGAAGGCCGAAGCTTCACTGGCCAGTCGTTCGAACCGTTGCTGCCCCTTCTGCGTTAAAGACAGGAGTTCGAACCTTCGATCCAACCGATCCTTCTTGCGAATGAGGTAGCCCTTGTCTTCCAGGACTTTGACGGCCCGGCTGATCTTTGTCTTTGACAGACCGGCATGCCCGGAAATCGCCTTGGCAGTGGTTGGCGTCCGTTCGCCGAGCGACCAGAGAACCTGCCATTCCGACCAGGAGAGCTCGTCTTCCGGCCCACAGAACTGCATGAAGCCATTATCGACGCTTTCAGCCACCCTCAGCAGCCGAAATGGCATGAAGGTTTCCATCCTCAGTCGATCCTGCATCCTTCCCCCTCAACCCGGTGCTGCGATCCTGCATCCAGCCCGGATTTCTCGTCCGCCCCCACAGCGAGTTAACCCAATTTTCATTATGAATTCACCTTTTCCACATTAGTGTCAAATTTATCGCGTTTGTCGCCGGCTCAGACGAGGAAACCGCATCGTGTTCGACTTCAGAAATTCTGGCTTGGTACTGGCGGTTTTGTCCGCCACTGGACTCACTTCGACGAGCACAGCATGGGCGCAATCCGTCTATGACGATCGCAGCTCGCAAACACTGCTGATCTCGCCGGAAGGCGACATCCTCGACTACGTTCCGGAAGCCGGTGAAGTCTTCATCAGCCGCGACCGCATGGGCCGAACCGTCCTTGTCGACCGCATGGGCAACCTTGTCGCGACCGAAATTCCGGCCGAGAGCTACTACCCGCCCCGCCAGCGAGGCGGCAATGCGGGGCTGCCCGGCGTTGATGATCCCTATGCGGAAGCAGAGCAGCAACCACGCGGCTGGGACGACGATGTGACGACGGCCTCGATCCCGGACGCGGCGCCCAATGACGGCCTGCCCCAGGATGGCCTGCCGCAGGACATGTCCTATGGCGGCCCGGACCTCCCGGCTCCTGCCGACACTGCCCCCACCCGCATGGTCACGCCGGAAATTCCGGTGAAGAGCGATCTGTCCCGTCTCGAGATCACCGCCCTTCAGGTGTTTCTCGACCGTGAAGGCGTGTCACCGGGCGTGATCGACGGCAAGATGGGCCAGAACGTCAACAAGGCGATCGTCGCCTGGGAACAGATGACGGGCGAGACGCTCGACCCCAACAATGCGGACGACATCCTGGAGCGCCTGCGTCTGTCCGGTGGCCTGGCGATCAAGAGCTACACGATCTCGGCCGGCGATGCGGCCGGACCCTTCGTCGCCTCGATCCCGGATGACTACGCCCACAAGGCGCAGCTGCCGGCCATGTCCTACACCTCGACCGTCGAAATGCTGGCCGAGCGCTTCCACATGGACGAAGCCTATCTGCGCGAACTGAATCCCGGCGTCGATTTCTCGATCCCCGGTACGATCATCAAGGTGGTCGAACCGGGCCCGGCCAAGAAGGGCAATGTTGCACGCATCGTCGCCAACAAGGGTCTGAAACAGGTCTTCGCCTATGGCGAGGATGGCAGCCTGATCGCCGCCTACCCGGCAAGCATCGGCTCGTCCGACACGCCTTCCCCCTCCGGCACGGTGACGATCGAACGTATCGCGCTTGATCCGGGCTATACCTACAACCCGAAGGTCAACTTCCAGCAGGGCAACAACACGCAGATCCTGCAAATCCCGCCGGGTCCGAACGGCCCTGTCGGCACGGTCTGGCTGGCATTGTCCAAGCCCACCTACGGCATCCACGGAACGCCGGAGCCGTCCAAGATCGGACGAACCCAAAGCCACGGCTGTATCCGCCTGACCAACTGGGATGCGACGGAACTGGCCAAGATGGTCAAGGCAGGCGTGACGGTCGAATTTGTCGAGTAACCGGCACGCCTAGCACGCCAAC